>JAQVHS010000004.1:19602-154087 GCA_028696075.1 Candidatus Gastranaerophilales bacterium | reverse complement strand
GAGTCCTTTCAAATATTACATCATTGCCATCGGAAATGTAGTCGAGAACTTCCGGCTGGCATACAAAATATCCGCCGTTAATCCAACTTTCATCTCCCTTTGGTTTCTCCATAAAAGAGGTAATCATATTGTTGTCTTTTATTATCAATGCGCCAAAACGACCTGAAAGCTGCACTGCTGTCATTGTTGCCAGTTTCCCTGATTGTTTATGAGCAGCTATAAGGTCGTTAATATTAACATCACAAACACCGTCGCCGTAAGTAAGCATAAAAGGTTCGTTACCGATATAATCCTTTGCTTTTTTAATCCTGCCGCCTGTCATGGTATTTTGTCCGGTGTAGAGCATAGTTACCTTCCAGGGTTCATGTCTTGTTTTATGTACTTCCACCGTGTTATTTGCCATATCTACGGTTATATCCGAGTATCTGTTGTAGTAGTTTACAAAATAGTCTTTGATAATATGCGACTTATAACCCGTTAAAATAACAAATTCGTTAAATCCGTAATAGGAATAAGTCTTCATTATATGCCACAGAATAGGCTTGCCGCCTATTTCTACCATTGGTTTCGGTTTCAGATCGGTTTCTTCTGATAATCTTGTACCAAGTCCGCCTGCAAGTATAAGTACTTTCATGTTATTCACCTTTCAACTTAGATATTATGTTATTAACGTTATCCTTTGTAAGTCTTTCATACAGGATGTCTTTATTATTTATAATTTGCTCTTTTGTTAGCGTCGAAAAATCAAACTCAAGTATTTTTTCAATTATTTCAGGTTCAAACCTGTACTTTATAACTTTAGCGGGATTGCCTCCGGCTATTGCATAAGGCGGAACGTCTTTTGTTACAAGGCTCCCTGCTGCAATAATCGCGCCTTGTCCTATAGTAATGCCCGACATTATTATAGAATTTTCTCCAATCCAAACATCATCTTTTACTATGATAGGACCTTTGGAAGCGGCTTCCGATACTTCGGAGAAAAATTTTACTTTGAATGGATATGTAGAAAACCCTTCATACGGATGATTTCCGCCCAGCATAAACTTAACATTCGGAGAGATTGAAACATAGTTGCCTATTATAAGTTTTTCATTATCCGTACCCCAGGATTGTACGTTTAAGTTTCCGTAAGAATAATTCCCTGCGGTTACTAAGTTTATATCAAATATATTTTCGACGCTGATATCATTATGTAAATTATTTTGCCGCCATTCTGCTCTGAAATTGTCAAGTCCTTGCGGTGCGTTGCTCATATATTTTAAGACTTCTTTCGCAATTCTTTCATTATTTTTGTTTAAGCGTTTTAATCTTTTATGATGCATATATTGCTTTATTATATAGGCGAATGCCGTATAGAAAAATAAATCAAACCAACATGCACGTAAGTGATAGAAATAATTGCCTTTATTAAAGTTGTATTGTTTGTCAAAATCAAAGTAATAAGGGATTATATGATTATATAGTGTTTTTTTCTTTTCCGCCTTGTAAACAGATGGTTTTAAGCAGCCTTTTTTTACACATTCGTTTAAAATTTCAAAGTAATTTTGTCCGAAAACTTTTGCTATATTGTATCCTGACTTATCATTTGTATTTAGGACATTAAATAAATATTTTGAGTTTACGAACGATTTTTTACCTTCGGATATCAGTGTCAATATCCAATTAACCTGAAGGAGTTGATTTTTGGCTTTTTCTGTCATATCAGGCAATGCTTTAAAATCATCAGCCCTAAGACACAAACCGCCAATCCAGGTAATATAAAATGAAACTGTTGATACAAATGCATTCATATCAAGGCATTCTTTTGTTTCGGCAGTATTACCGTTAGAGAAGAATATTACGGATTTACCCTGATTGTTTTCTACGGTTTGAAGCATTTCATATAAAGCGCCGGGTATAAGAACAGCCGTATCATTGTGAAGCTTTAAAAATTTGCCTGACGCTGAATTTAAAACCGCCATAAAGTTTTTATCGCCGCCAATGTTAGTTTCCTGTCTTATATACTTGATTTTTTGGGGGAACAAATTTACGTATTTAAGCGCAGTTTCTTTTGTTTTATCGGTAGAAGCATTGTCAGAGATTACTACCTCAAAATCATCAGAGCTTAGAAATGAGTTTTGGCGCACTATAGAACTTAAAGTTCTTTCAAGTGCCGGCTCCCTGTTGTAAGTCGGAATACATATAGATAACAATGTCATGTAAATCTTACCCTTGGAAATTAAATTTTACTATTCTACCTTTAAATTTTAGCATGAAAATGAAACTTGATATGGTTATGTAAATAATTAGCAGGCAATTTTTATTTAGCAGTTGTAAAAACGTGAAACGATTTATAACTTGATAACAAAAAAGACCCTCTGTGAGGGTCTTTAAAAGTGGTGCGTCCACTGCGATTCGCAAGCCGAAGCTATGCGTAGGCATTGAGATTAATGTTCGACCGATAGGTCCTGCGTTCCATAACAAAAAAAGACCCTCTGTGAGGGTCTTTAAAAGTGGTGCGTCCACTGCGATTCGCAAGCCGAAGCTATGCGTAGGCATTGAGATTAATGTTCGACCGATAGGTCCTGCGTTCCATAACAAAAAAAGACCCTCTGTGAGGGTCTTTAAAAGTGGTGCGTCCACTGCGATTCGAACGCAGGACCTATCCCTTAAAAGGGGAGTGCTCTACCTGCTGAGCTATGGACGCTTATTTTAAGCAACCACTCTTATAAAATAACAAGCACATATTTGAACGTCAAGCACCAATTTAAATATTTAGAAAAAATATTTTTTTCGGTTTGTGCAGCGGTCTTTTTTTGCTAATATATTTAAGCAGGTTATTCGAGGTAATAATGATAGAAAAATCAGTGGGTTTAACGGAAACAAAGTATTTTACCATAGAAGAAAAATTGAAGTTTGAATGCGGCGAACTTTTTGGACCTATAACCGTTGCATATGAAACTTACGGACGCTTAAATCCTTCTAAAGACAATGCAATTTTAGTGGTACATGCCTTAACCGGTGATGCCCATGCTGCGGGATATCATTCGGAAAGCGATATGAAGCCGGGCTGGTGGCATGACATGATTGGACCCGGAAAGGCTTTTGATACCGACAAATACTTTGTGATTTCCTCGAATATTCTTGGCGGCTGCAAAGGGACAACGGGACCTTCTTCAATTAATCCCGAAACAGGTGAGCCTTACGGTATCAGTTTTCCTGTTATAACTATTGAAGATACTGTGGAAGTTCAAAAAAGACTTGTTGATTATCTTGGCGTAAAGGCTCTTCTAAGCGTTGCAGGCGGTTCAATGGGCGGCATGCAGGCTCTTCAATGGAGTATAGCATATTCTGACATGGTAAAATCCGCCATTATTATTGCTTCTACGAGTAAACTTTCCGCACAGGGCATTGCTTTTAACGCAGTGGGCAGAAATGCCATCCTATCTGACCCTGATTGGAACGACGGTAACTATTATAATCAGGAAAAAAAACCTGACCGGGGGCTTTCTATAGCAAGAATGGTAGGTCATATTACTTATCTGTGCGAAGGAGCCATGCACAATAAATTCGGAAGAAGGCTTCAAAATAAAGTTAACCCTGATTTTTCCATGGATATTGATTTTCAGGTAGAAAGCTACTTGCAGCATCAAGGCGAGGTCTTTGTTGACAGGTTTGACGCAAACAGTTACCTGTATATTACAAAAGCGGTTGACTACTTTGATTTGGGTAAAAAATATGGGTCTTTATCAGAAGCCTTTAAAAATACCAATTCAAAATTTTTAATTATGTCTTTTAATTCAGATTGGCTTTTTCCCACTGCCCAATCTAAAGAAATGGTGAATGCCCTAATGAATTTGAACAAAACAGTATCTTTTTGCGAGATAGACTCACCATGCGGGCATGACGCCTTTTTGCTGGAGTATGAAACACAGACGAAAATTATAAAGAGTTTTTTGAAGGATATTAAGAATGACTAGCCATTACAGCACATCTAAAGGATTACACCTTAATTACGAATTGATAAGCGATATAATTCCGCATAATTCAAGGGTTTTGGATTTAGGCTGCGGCAGCGGCGAGTTGATGAAACTTTTGGTTGATAAAAAATCCGCCAAAACTATTGGGGTTGATATTAACCAGGCTAATATAATAAGCGCTATAGAAAAAGGATTATCTGTTATTCAGGGCGATATTGATGCAGGCTTAAAAGAATTTGCCGATAATTCTTATGACTTTGTTGTATTAAATCAAACCCTCCAATCTACGCATAATCCTGAATTTGTTTTGCAGGAAATGCTGCGGGTAGGGAAAAGATGTGTGGTAAGTTTTCCTAATTTTGCCTACTGGCGTGTAAGGTCATTTTTGTTCTTTAACGGCAAAATGCCCAAGTCTAATATTTTACCGTTTGAATGGTATGATACGCCGAATATCCACCTTTTGACCATAAACGACTTTTTTGACTTTGCGCGCAAAAGAGATATAAAAATCTTGCACAAAATTTATACAACCAGAGCAAAAGTTAAAAAGTATTTGCCTGTAAGCTTTTTCCCTAATCTGCTTGCGGAAGAGGTCATTTTTGTGATTTCAAAATTTTAAGCTGTTATTACTTCAAGCTGTTTACTATTTTGTACAAAATCTCGAGTTTTGAACAGGTTTTATTGTCTAAAGCATAACTGTTTGAGTATGCTTGGGACAATAAACGTTGTTAATCTTCCATGCACTCGCAAGGCATAAATATTTCCATAAATATTAACACCAGCGCGGCAAGTCCTACTAATATGTAGACCAATTTGCTTAATAAGGTCATGTCTCCAAATAAAAATGCCACCAGGTCAAAATTTACCAAGCCTACAAGCCCCCAATTTAAAGCTCCTATTATAACCAGTACTAATGATATATATTTTAAATATTTCATTTCAAATCTCCCTTTTTCTTATTCAACATGATAAGGGTTTCATTCTTTGAACAAAACACCCGTTCGGGTAATTTAAGTATTTTAAAAGAAATAATGTAACTGTTATTGTAATTTGGCTTCTAAAAAAAAAATTTTTTGATATAATAAATTCAATATTAGATTGTTATATAATAATGCGGATTTTTTAGCAGAAAGTTGAGGACTAAAAAATGAAAAAGATTTTAGCGGTTTTAATGGGCATATTCTTATTTGCATTCACTGCAAATGCCCGCCAAATTACTGATGTGCCTTCTAATTATTGGGCGCATAAAGAAATCCATTCTGTTGTAGCGGATGGTATTATGACAGTATCGGCTGACGGTAAATTTAACCCCGAGGCTGCTGTTTCAAGAGTGAGCTTTGCAGACATGGTACTTAAAGCTCTTGAAAATGACAGATTTCAAATTACTATCACAAACAAATTTACTGATGTTGATTCAAATACGCCTAAATTTGACAGCATTATGAGAAGTGAACAGTTAGGTTTGGTTTACGGTTATCCCGACAAAACCTTCAGACCCGACAGAATTATGACAAAAGCTGAAGCTAACTCTGTAATGAGCCACATTACAAAAGATACGGTATCTGATGCTTCTCTTTTAAACGGTTTTGTTGACAAAGGCAATATTCCCGCCTGGGCTTTGAAAACTTATGAAAAAACAGTTAAGTATGGTTTGTATGTTAATTATCCTGACGCTAAAGAGTTTTTACCAGCAAAAGAATTAAACAGAGCAGAAGCTGCTGTTTTATTATACAAATTAAGAAATGCTCTTAATCTGGTAAAAGATCAATATAAATTAAAAGAAACTATCCTAAAAACAGAGCATTTAAGCGTTGTAGCTAATGCACCCAACAATACTGTTCAAATTACAAACATTAGAAAAATTATTGATGTTAACAATGTAATTAAAGTTGCATTTACTACTCACTTTAACTCTAAAAACTATAACGAAGGCGATAACGTCTATTTTGTACTAAAACAAGATTTAGTTACCGATGAAGGGACGCTTTTATTCCCTGCAGGTACTGAGTTTACAGCTATGGTTGATAAACTTGATGACCCTCAGTGGCTGAATAAAAACGCTAAGTTAACATTGGATTTCAAAGAAGCTAAAACACCTTGCGGAGAAAAATTTATCATTAAAGGTAAAGTCTTCGTAAATGACGGCGTACTTGAAAGCAATTGCTGGCAAAAGCCTCTATGGTGGACACTTGGCGGTGCTGCTGTAGGTACCGGCGCAGGATTGGGTATCGGTATTCCTAACGATGAAACGGGAAAAGGTCTTGCTATCGGTATTCCTTGCGGAGCTGCTGCAGGCGCTGTTGCCGGATTTGTAACTCCGGGCGTGAACTACGGAGCGAAAGAAGGACATGAAATTCCTGTTCTTATTACTTGCCCTGTAAGTATCTATAATAAATAATCATTTATTATAATAACCTTAAAACGGACTCTCTTTTGAGAGTCCGTTTTTATGTATATAAGAACAAAAAACAAACAGCCTGCCCCTAAACATCTCTCAGCGAAAAAAATTATAAGCATGCAAACAAACAGCCCGCCCCCGAACATCTCTCAGCGAAAAAATATAAGCATGCAAACAAACAGCCCGCTCATCGCGGGCTGTAGTATTTTACTACTTAAGATGCTATAGAAGCATATTGTTATTATGTACAAAAATTGAAAATTTTAAACCTCATTTTATGGTTTTTATTGTAAAATTAACATAAATATACATTATGGAGAAAACACATGAGAACATCTGTTACACTAATAAAAGGGGATGGTATAGGTCCTGAAATATCTGAAGCTGTTGTTAAAATTTTAGAAAAAGCGGGCGCTGATATAGAATGGGATATTCAAACGGCAGGTGCAGAGGTTTTGGAAACAGAGGGCTGCGTTTTGCCTCAAAGAGTTTTAGATTCTGTGCGCAAAAATAAAATTGCCCTGAAAGCCCCTGTTACTACCCCTATAGGTAAAGGTTTCAGGAGCGTTAATGTTACACTAAGAAAAGAATTGGATTTGTATGCCTGTCTTAGACCTGCTTATAACATTCCTAATGTAAAAACCCGATATGAAAATGTAGATTTAATCATAGTAAGAGAAAACACAGAGGATTTGTATGCGGGCATTGAGCGTAAAATAGATGAGAATACCTGCGAGTCAATCAAACTTATTACAAGAGAGGCTTCTTTAAGAATAGCAGGATTTGCATTTGACTATGCGCTTAGAAATTCCAGAAAATCAGTTACAACCGTTACCAAAGCCAATATTTGCAAGCTTACCGACGGGTTATTCCTGGAATGTGCAAGAGCCGTAGCGAAGGATTATCCGCAGATAGAGCATAAAGAAGTCCTTGTCGATAATTTATGTATGCAGCTGGTGCAAAATCCTCAAAAGTATGATGTACTCCTTTTGCCTAATTTATACGGCGATATAGTGTCAGATTTGGCTGCAGGTTTGATAGGCGGATTAGGAGTTGCGCAAGGCGCTAATATCGGTAATGATTATGCGGTGTTTGAACCTGTACATGGCAGCGCGCCTGATATAAAAGGGCAAAACAAAGCTAATCCCACGGCTTTGCTTTTGAGCGCGGTAATGATGCTTGAATACCTGAATAAATTCGATATAGCGGCAAAAGTTAAAAATGCCCTTTTTGAGGTTCTCAAGGAAGGCGAAGTTTTAACAGCTGATTTAGGCGGCAGCGCTACTACTTCTGAATTTACCGAAGCTGTAATATCAAAACTTTAGCTTGGGAAATAACCCACATAAGGGAGATTTCTGTAATACCCGCCGTAATCAAGTCCGTAGCCTACAACAAAGTAATCATCTATGACAAAGCCCGAGTAGGTTACATTTACTTCATATTTTCTTGCTACCTCTTTGTTTAAAAGGGTTACAAATTTAATATCGTCCAGGTTATGCTGCAGGTTGAAATAACTTGTTAAAAAATTAGCAGTTAAACCTGTATCAATAATATCTTCTATTATAATGACGTTTTTTCCGCTTAAGTTTGGCAGGGTCAGGTCTATTGCTTTTACCTTGCCGCAAGAGCGCACATCGTTACCGTAGCTGGACAGTCTGATAAATTCAAGCTGCAAAGGCACTTTAATATGTCTGATTAAATCCGATGTGAAAATAACAGAGCCTTTGAGGATACTAATCATAACGATTTCTTTGCCTTTGTAATCTTTATTGATTTCATTCGCCAATTCTTTTATACGTTTTTGTAAGTCTTCCTCAGAAATCAGCACTTGAAGGTTTTTTAATATGAGATTATCCATTCTTAGCTCCTATAAACTTATCGTTTCTATTTTGTGTGTAGGTGTTTTGTCTACTTTTATCTTAGCATTTAATCCAAAATTAATCACCCATAAAATTTCATTTCCCTCTGCCAATAAAGCTAACGACTCTTTTTGATGTTTTGGTATTTTATAATTATTAAGGAACTTTTTGAGCTTAATTGGTGTACTGTGCGAAAACGGCGTAATTATATCACCTTTGCGCCTTGTTCTTACTATAACGGGTTTTTTTATTGAGCTTAAATCAACGTATGCAATAGAAGCGTCAGAATCCGGATATTGTTCGGGAGTAGGGGGGGAGGGGGTGCATATTAATTTTATGCCTAATTCTTCAAAGTGGGTTTCACCGTTTAAATCCAGCTCTTTTTCGGTTGAGATTGTGTTTGTTTGGGCTATAAATTCCATTTTTTTATCCTGAACGAACAGCCATAAATTATTTGTTATAGAAAGAGTTTTACCTGATTTGGAATTTTGCTGTGCTTGTATAAAGTCAAAAACCTCTGTTACTTTTTTAAAATCATAGTCAATATTTTCTTTTTCCAAAAAATCTTTGATTATACGTTTTTGCAGAGATTTTGATAATTTTATAAACTCTGAGGTATATATTAGTCCGTCTTTTTTTATCTTTCGATATGTTTCCTCAAGAAGATTGCAGATAATTTCTTCATTTTCTTTTGAAAGATGTATTAAACGGGTCAATGCCGTTTCGACTTCCGGGTTGATTTCTTTGAGAAGCGGAAGAATTTCGGCTCTGATTTTATTTCTCATATATTTAGTGTCAGAATTTGAAGAATCATTGTTAGGGCTAAGGTTGTTATTTTGACAGTATTTTAAAATATCGTTGCGGTCAAAATCAAGCAACGGTCTGTATACATTGACTTCGTTTAATCTTATATGCGGGGCAATACCCTGCAACCCGTCTATACCCGTACCCTTTATAACCCTGTAAAGTAAGGTTTCTGAGTTGTCCGAAGAAGTGTGGGCGGTAAAAATATTTGGAATATTATTTTCTTTAGCGCAATTTGTCAAAAATTCGTACCTTGCCTCACGTGCTGCTGTTTCTGTTTTAGCAACGGTGTCATCAAGCTGTGCGGTAAAAAACGGTAAGTTTCTTTCTTGTGCAAATAACCTGCATTTTTCCTGTTCCTTTTTTGATTCTTTGCCCCGCCAGTTATGGTTTAAGTGGGCAAGCGCCAAATAAAAACCATGCTTTTGCGATAGTTCAAAAAGAATATCAGCCAGCGCACAAGAATCAAACCCGCCTGAAAATGCCAAAAGCATAGGAGAGTGTAAAAGGTTATATTTTTGTAAAAATTGTTCGGTCGAATTTTTCATGAAATCAGCTTACTATAAAACATCTTGTATATGCAATATCACAGGTCTATTATCGGGTGTTCCACCCCGTAGCCGAATAATGCAAAATCATATTTAACAGGGTCATTTGCATCAAATTTCTTCAGGTTATCGGTTATTTCCCGGGCTGTCGTCCAGTCGTTGGACTTGCGTGAAGTCAGGTTTAAATATCTCGAAATTCTTGCTACATGAGTGTCTAATGGGATTATGAGGTTTTTCTTGTCTATGATAGTCCAGTTGTTTAAATCCACGCTTCCGCCTCTAACCATCCATTTTAAAAACAGGTTAAGTCGCTTGCAGGCGCTGTTTGAGGAGGGGTTTGGCAAAAGGTAGCAGAAGCCTTTTGAGCAATTGTCAGGGTATAGATGCTGTATTAGTACATTAAGGATGTTTTTTGGGGTGTCTTCTGTTTTAAATTTAACAAGTAAATCTTCCAGCGAGTTATTGTTTTGGTAAATAGCGGATAACGAATTAATAAGCGTTATAATATCATTGCCGTTATTAAATCTGTACCTGAAGTTTTCAAAGTGTTTTTCGTCTTTGACGGTGAAATTAACGCAAAACTCGTGTGGACTTTTGCCCATTACGGAGTGGATGAACTTTAGTTTTTCTATGAAGAGGGTTCTTTTACCATAGGCAAAAGAGCTTGATATAATGCCCGAGATTTCTATGTCCTGTTTTTTTGAATATCTGTGCGGGAATTGTACGGGATCTGATTTTATAAAATCAGGAGTTTCATACTTGGCTGCTAATTTATCCAGCAATTCTTTCATCTTTTTGCCTCAAAAAAATTGTCCAAAAGCGCCTTGCATTCTTTTTCCATAATGCCCCCTTTTATTTTAATTTTGGAGCCGAAAATTCCCGCCATATTTATTGTGCTGCCAAATGCGCCGTAAAGGTTGTCAAAAGCGCCGAAATACACTTCTTCTATTCTGCTGTTTACTATTGCCGCTGCACACATCGGGCACGGTTCTAATGTAACGTACATTTTTGTACCTGACAAACGCCAGTTGCCGAGTTTTTGAGCCGCTTCTTTAATTGCAAGAATTTCTGCATGCGCCGATACATCATTCAGTTCTTCTTTTTTGTTGTGAGCCTTTGCGATTACTTCGCCATCTTTTACTATGACAGCCCCTGCGGGAATATCGGTGTTTGTTTTAAGAGCTTCATTAATTGCAATTTTCATGAAATCAATATTCTTCAATTTCTGTATCCTCAAGCTCTTTGTAAACAGGGATAGTGAAAACTATCTCAAAATAATCATCGGTTTTTAATGTTATTTGCCCGTTCATGGCTTCTATTAACCCTTTTACAATAAATAATCCCAAACCCGTTCCCCTTGTGGTTCGTGTTAAATCCGTATCTATGCGTACGAACTTCTCAAATAATTTGTTTGCTGTTTCTTGAGATATTTTTTTGCACAGGTTTTTAACGCTTACTTTTATAAAATTCTCATTCTCTACAGCGCAGATTGTTATGGGTGTATCTTCTACTGAATATTTTATTGCGTTTTCAAACAAATTCACAAATATTTGAATGAGCTTGTCTTCATCAGCAAGCACGGAAGGCAAAGTTTCGCTTATATTCAGTTCAAACGTGCTGTTTTCGCTTTTGCTTGTGGATAGTATGCTCAGTTCTATTATTTCTTTGATGTTTATTGCTTTCAAATCCAATCTTAATGAAGATGATTCTATATCAGGAATTACCAACAAGTCATTTACCATACGGCTTAGACGTTCTGCCTGGGATTTTATGACTTTTAGCGATTGTTTTTTGGTTTCTTCATCAAGATTAACATTATGCCTTAAAAGCCTTGAGGTATAACCTTTTATACTGGTAAGCGGGGTTCTGAATTCATGGCTTACGGTATCAATGAGGTTAGATTTATATTCATCCATTTTTTTGAGTTTTTCATTTGAGGCTTGGAGTTTTTTGTGAGAAAGGTTTATCCTCTCAACCATTTTATTTATTTCATTTGCCAAAAACAAAGTTTCGCTCGGAGTGAATATATTTTTTATAATACGGATTTTTCTCATGTAATTTCCGTGTCCTATAGCATTTATACCTTTAAAAAGCTGGCGGATATTTATATAAAGAGAGTAGGTATAGGCAGAAAACAGTAAAAACACGGCAAGCGCCGCTATGAATATGGAAAGTATAATTTTGTGTCTTGCGCTTATAATTCCGTAATTGATTAGCTGCTTTGGAGTTGATATGACAATATACCAGTCTAAATTCGGATAATATATAGCGACGTTCGGCTGGTTTTTGTCTTTATAAAATGTTGTGGGAACAAGCGGATAAGTTTCTTTCGGGATTAGGGGCATAAGCGTATCAAATTTTGCCTTGTCATAATTTACGCTCATTACAAGCTGTTTGTTTTTATCAACTATAAATACAAGCCTGTCTTCCGCATCAAAGTTTTCAAATAACTTTTTTTTCAGGTAATTAATGTTGACAAGTTTGGTTACGTAGTAATCATTATCGATTTTTCTTGAGAATAAAACTTGTTTTTTATCAGGGATATATTTGTTTGTGAATTCCGCAGACTGGTTTTCTTTTTTAAGTTCTATTTTTTCTATACCTGTATCACTGTGCTCTATTAATGATAAAAAATTCTCTCTCTCTTTGCCTTTCATTCTTGAAAGCGCCTGAAAAGTATAAAACATGGAATGGCTTTCAAAATCTTCAAGAGTATTAAGCTTGTTAACTATGCCGTTACCCACAATTTCGGCGCTGTATACAAGTTCTTTTTTCACTGCTATCTGGTTTGTGTTTATAATGATTAACGCCGCCACAACAAGAGGCACAATAAGTGCAAAAACTTGTACTATTAAGACTTGTTCGGCTATTTTTAATCTTTTCATAACTACTCAAAAAACGGCGTGAGTTTGTAGCCCACATTAGTAACTGTTTTAACGTAAGAGGGTGATTTAGGGTTTGGTTCTATTTTTTGTCTTAGGCAGCCGACGTGAACTCTTACCATTCTTACATCTTCATCAGCGTCATATCCCCAAACTTCATCAAGCAAGGTGGAGTAGCTGACCGCCTGATTTACATGCTGCATAAGGCAATATAAGATTTCAAACTCTGTAGGGGTTAGCTTAATTATTTTTGAAGCAATGCTTGTTTCCAAAGAATCAGGAAAAAGCTTTATTTCGCCTATTTCAAGTGTTTCAGAATTAGACGGAACAATCGTTTCATTTCTTCTTAAAAGCGCTCTTACCCTTACCAAAAGCTCCTGAATATCAAAAGGTTTTACCAAATAATCATTTGCTCCGCTGTCAAAACCTTCTATCTTATCATCAATTGTTCCTTTGGCAGTCAGAATAATAACAGGGATGTCTTTTTTGACTTTTCTGATATTTTGGCATACTTCAAAACCGTTCATTTTTGGCATCATTACATCGAGGATAATAAGATTGAAATCTTCGTTAATAGCACGGTTTAAACCCTCCAAACCGTCTTTTGCGGCTTCAACCATGTAACCCGAAAGCTTTAAATCAAGTTCAAGCCATTCTCTGATTTCTTTATCATCATCAACCACCAGAATTTTGTTTATCATAGTTTTACCCCTATCATTACCTGAATTGTAACATAAAAAGTATTGCCCTATAACATTCTTAAAATTATTTTACTTGTAGCAGAGTTTTTTTTATAACATAATTATTTTCAATATAAGGAGTAATGAGGCTATGCTAAGTAAGAGAGTAATATTGTTTTTGGCTGCACTTTTGTTTCAGGCTCAAAGTGCATTTGGTATGAGTATTGATAAACAAATAGATAAATTTTTCACACCGGTATCGGATGTTTTTTCGGAATTTATTTTTTATCCGATAACTATTGGCGGCACAAGTGTTCCTATTACGATTTTATGGCTTTTAGCGGCAGGTGTTGTTACGACTTTTTATTTAAGAGGAATTTCGTTATGGGGTTTTGTTCATTCTATTAAACTTGTTACCGCTAAAAATCCTGCTTTTTCGGAGAATAATAACGATGAAGACGGTGAAGTATCGCCACTGCAGGCTCTTATTACCGCACTATCAGGTACGGTAGGGTTGGGAAGCATTGCAGGAGTGGCTATATCAATTTCAATAGGCGGTCCCGGCGCTGTTTTCTGGATTTTTGTGGGTGCTCTTCTCGGTATGACACTAAAATTCTGCGAAGCAGTGCTTGCAATTAAATACAGAAGATTTAACGAAGACGGCTCTGTTTCAGGCGGCCCGATGCATTATATAGCACACGGTCTGACAAGGAAGAATTTACGCTGGTTTGGTCAGCCGTTAGCGCTTATTTTTGCAATATTAACTATACCCGCAGCCTTAGGCGGCGGAAATATGCTTCAGGTAAATCAGGCGACGCAACAGGTGATAGCTGTAACAGGCGCTCAAAATAGTATTTTTTATAACAATGCCTGGGTTTGCGGGCTACTGACTGCTATTGCCGTAGGTATGATTATAATGGGCGGAATAAAAGGTATTGCTAAAGCTGCCGAAAAACTTGTACCTTTAATGTGTTTTCTTTATTTGTTTCTTGCACTTGCTGTTATTTTGCTAAATATACCGGCTCTTCCCTCAACCTTGTTTACAATACTAAAAGAAGCCTTTAACCCCAGTGCAATATATGGCGGGATAGCAGGTGTTATTATAATAGGGTTAAGAAGAAGCATCCAAACCAATGAGGCGGGTGCCGGTTCTGCTCCCATTGCTTATGCTGCGAGTAAAACAAAAGAACCTGTTTCACAGGGTTTCATAGCATTGTTAGAACCCTTTATTACCGCTTGTGTATGCGCCTTAACTGCAGCTACAATTATTATCACCAATGCATATAAAAATGTTCCACAGGGATTATCCGGTGTGGAACTTACGTCAGGAGCGTTTTCTTCGGTATTATCTTTTTCTCCTTATATATTAGCGGTTGTAATATTTTTGTTTGCTTTCACTACTATTATTTCCTGGGCTTATTACGGACAAAAAGGCTGGACTTATATGTTCGGGGAAGGCAAAAAACGTATTATTACATACCAGCTTATTTTCCTTCTGTTTACCGTAGTAGGTTCTTCTATGAATCTTGGAAGTATTATCAATCTGACGGATGCAAGTATGTTGGCTATGGCTATTCCAAACCTGATTGCAGTATATATTCTTTTACCTGAAATAAAATCGGATTTAATAGAATATTGCAAAAAACATAGTGTGGCATTAAAGCTTAATAAAATGTGGTTTAAAGAAGAACTTGTTCTTGTCGCTCAGACTGAAGAAATTAACACAGATAATCTTTCAAATGTCTAGCCTCCTGTGCATAACGTAATTTTCGTACGGCTTTTTCCTCTATTTGTCTGATTCGCTCTTTTGAAAATCCGAATTTGTTGCCCAATTCTTCTAATGTTTGCACTCTCTTCTCCCCTATGCCGAACCGTTGTTTGAGTATGCATTGTTCTCTTTCCGTAAGGATTTTAAGAATGTCCAGCATATCGTCATGCAGCAGTGATTTTTCGATTTCACAACAAGGCGATTTTTCTGTATCGTCGGGAATATAATCCTCAAGCACTATCTCATCCCCTATCGGCATATCCAGGCTTATGGGTTCCCGTGTCATTGCTTTTCTGATTGCGTAAAGCTTATTCTCAGGTATCCCCAGTTCTGCCGAAATCTCTCTGTCTGAGGGTTCGCGCCCGAGCAAACCCGATAATTGCGAATGAATTTTCTTGTAGTTTCTTATTTTTTCTGCCATATGTACGGGAATTCTGATGGTTTTGGAATTATTGGCGATGGCTCGTATTATTGTCTGCCTTATCCACCAGGTAGCATAAGTAGAAAACCTGAACCCTTTTTTATAATCAAATTTTTCCGCTGCTTTAATGAGTCCTAAGCTGCCTTCTTGCACTAAATCCATAAACAGCACGCCTTGAGAAACATATTTTTTGGCAATACTTACAACAAGTCTTAAATTAGCCTGCACTAATTTGTTCTTGGCTCTTTGCGCCTCTTTTTCCTTTCCCTCCCTTATTGTTTTGCTGAGTTCTTGTTCTTGAGAAATAGTTAATATCTTTTTTTTTCCGATATCTTTAAGGTACATTTGAAGGATGTCATTTGAACTGTCCGACTTTAAATAATCAAATGTCTTAACCGCTTCCTCAGGCTCTCTCCCTACTTCTTCTAAATACAGCATATAGCATACCCCATATTTTCTTAACCAAAAATAACTAGTCATTTAGTATAACGATTTGTTGACTATTACCCATTTAGACGATGAAAAAATAATTTTGTTTCATTTTTTTAAATTTTTAAACCCTTAATATACTCAAATGCACGCTCTGTATATAATTTTGCCTTAAATTTCTTATCTTTTCTAAACTTTTTTTCTACTTCAACAGGCTTCAAAATTCCCCAATTGCTGTTTATCGGGTTTAACTTTTTATGCTCTTCAAAAGAGATGTATTTGCACAATGCACCTAGCATAGAGCAATCATCAAGAACCAAAAGCTCCTGATTTGTGAGAAAACGATACATGTTAATGCCTGCTAAAAGCCCTGTAGCCATAGATTCGCTGTATCCTTCAACACCTGTTATCTGACCTGCAAAAAATAAATCATGGCGTTTTTTTGTTTGCAAAGTCGGGTACAAAACTTTAGGAGAGAAGATAAAAGTATTCCTGTGCATTACTCCGTAGCGTGATATATTGGCGTTTTCAAGCCCCGGTATTGAGCGGATTAACTCTTTTTGGGCTCCCCATTTCAGGTTAGTCTGAAAGCCTACGAGATTATACAAATCGGCAGCCATATTATCCTGACGAAGCTGAACTACCGCATAATTAATTGTATCGGTTCTTTTATCAATCAGCCCGACCGGCTTTAAAGGTCCAAACCTGAGGGTATCAACCCCTCTTGAAGCTATTACTTCAACAGGCAGGCATGATTCAAAAAAGCTTGCATTTTTTTCAAATGATTTCAGCTCGATAGCAGGGCTGTTTATTAAAATATTATAAAAATGCAGGTATTCTTCTTTGTTCATAGGACAGTTGATATAACTTGCCTCGCCTTTATCATAGCGGCTTGCATAAAATGCCTTGTCAAAATTTATACTGTCTTTTTCCACAATAGGCGCTATTGCGTCAAAAAAGTGAAGGTTATCTTCTTCTGTAAATTCGCTGATACTTTGGGCTAATTCATCTGACGTCAAAGGTCCGCTTGCTATGATACAAGGGGTTGCGGGGATTTGTGTTATTTCTTCTCTTATCAAGTTGATATTAGGGTTGTCTTCTATAAGAGTTGTGATATGTTCGGAAAAAAGTTCTCTGTCTATGGCAAGCGCATTCCCGGCAGGCAGTGAGAATTCTTTTGCAGCTCTGATTAATGTTGAACCCAGTAACTCCATTTCCGCTTTTAAAAGTCCGCTTGCCACGGATAAATCTTTTGACCCAAGGCTGTTAGAGCAAACAACTTCTGCAGCATTGCTTGTTTTATGCGCGCCTGTTTGTTTATTCGGTCGCATTTCATAGAGGTTGACCTTTATTCCTTTGTTTGCCAGATATAAGGCCGCTTCCGAGCCGGCCAGCCCTGCGCCTGCAATTGTTACTTCCACTTGATGTTACTCATGTTTCCAAGCTCTTCAACAGGAATGTTGTCGTAATAGTTTGTCATATAAACAAAAGAAAATAAAATACCCGGGGCAAACCAGCTTGTACCCATTTCAATCATTTTTTTGACGGCTTCTTGGGCTGTATCTACCTGAACATGGGCTTTGCCGGAAATCAGGTTGTCATACATATTGCATACGCTTACTATTTGTGAATATTGGCTGATTAAATCGCCTGAAATCCCAAACGGATAACCGTTGCCGTCATTTTTTTCATGATGTTCAAGCGCCACTCTGGCTATGATGTCAGGCAGCTTCAATTCGCTTTTGATTATTTTGTAGCCTAATTCAGGATGGATTTCGTATATTTTATTTTGTTGGGCATTAATAGAGTAGGAATTTTGCTCTTCTTTAGGAAGTCTTGTTTTGCCTATGTCATGCAAAAGCGCTGCCAATGCCACATCCGCTGTTTGAGTGTCGTTTAAGCCCATTTTTTTGCAAAGCATTGTACTTAAAATCGCAACATTTAAACCATGATATTTGTTATAACTGCCTATGATTTTCAGCTGGGATTTTTTATGCGTTTTTTCAATAACAGGCAAAATCGTATCTAAAAGCTGGTCTCTTATGGTTTTTACCTGTGTTACACTATCTTCGTCAATCTTGGTGTTCAAATTTAGTATTGCTTTTTTATAAAGAGATTTGAATTGAAGCTGTGTTTGTTCGTTAATAGGCGAATTAATGTTTATGGTTGTTTCAAAAGGGTCTTCTTCTTCGTCTATTATAATATCCGAGAAAACAGGAGAAGGTATTTGTGCCGGGCCGTCTTGAGAGTCAACAGGGTGGGCTGTTATAACATTTTCATCACAATAAAGGGCAGCTAAATAACGTAACTGTAAAAGTTTCCCCGGGGTTAGGTTATCTCCTGCGTTAAGAACAATCTCACCTTCTTCATTATATATATTGAAAGGCAATATCCGATAGTCGACCAAATCATCTATTGTAATTACTTGCATAAACCCTCTTAAGCAGAAATAACTTACTTGTATTATACATTATGTGGGGCTTATAAACAACTTAATTACGATATTGAAAAAAAGTATTAAAATCGGTACGAATTACGGCATTTTAAAATTGACAAGCCAAATTGTTTTGTTATAATTTTAGTATGACATTCCTCAGTAGCCAATAGTGTTTTTTAACGAGTGGAACGAGTTTTAAAAACACATTGCCCTGGACTTGTTTCAGGGTCGCAATATCTGAGAAACCATTATATTCCTCAGTAGCTCAATGGCAGAGCAATCGGCTGTTAACCGATAGGTTGTAGGTTCGAATCCCACCTGGGGAGTTTTTTAAGACAACTAAGTCCTTCAGCAAATATGTTGAAGGGCTTTTTGTACTCATAGCTTAGTTTTCCGTCTTCGACTTTAAAGTTCTGAAGTACGTAATTTATTAGTTCTTTTTTCTCTGTATTATCAGCATATTGGTATAAGTCCATCATTTCTGAAGCAAATTTAAGAATGTTTGCACCACGTTCTATAAAATTAATGCTTGTATTTTCATAAGCGTTTATTTGGTTTTTAACGACCGCTAAATCATTTACCCACTGATTATGCTTTGTAAGCCAAAAATCTTCGCTTATTTTGCCGTCTAGCTTGTCAACATAGATGTTGTCAATTCTATCTTGTAGCTTTTGTTTTTGAGTATTTAAACTGTTCAAGCGTTCTTTTGTATAGGCTTGTTCATCTCTGAAGCTGTCTAATAAAACACTTGAAATCCAGTTTTTCTGTTCTTTGCTGATAGATGCTTTTGAAAGTGCCTCAATAACTTGTTTTTCAATATCTTCTTCTTTTAAATAGATGTGCTTTTGGTCGCAAGCACCTTTTGCACCTGTGCAACTGTAATAAATATATTTTCCTTTTTTCATCTCTCCGCTGACGATACAACCGCATTTTGCACACTTTAACATGCCTGCGAATAGGAAGTTTTTAGCAATCATGTGTTTTGGTTTATTATCTTTTCTAAAAGCACTTTGCACTAGGTCAAATATTTCTTTAGTAATTAAAGGCTGGTGTTTTCCTTCGTATAATTCTTTTTTAAACTGCACCATTCCATAATAAAAGTGATTTTTTAAAATCTTTTCTAGCTGTGATTTATAAATCTTTGGCTGTGTTTCTTTATACACAAATCCTTCATCGTATAGCCGGCATGATAATTTTTCTAATGAAATTCCACCTTCTGCATAAAGTTCAAAGGCTCTTAATACAAGCGGTGATGTTGCTTCATCAATTATGCTTACTTTTTTATCCTGTTTTTTATAACCATAGGGAGGTTTTCCTGTTACATAACCTTCTTTGGCTTTTTGTGTTAGACCTTTTCGGACTTCTTCACCTAAATTTTGTATGTACTGCCTAGCCATGCCAACTTTTATTAAGTGCATAAATTTTTCGCTTGAATGTGAGTTATCATTTAAAACGCATCCTTCTTTAACAAAATGTAATTCAAGATGCAAGCTGTCTATTGTTACATAATCAGGTAAGTTTCTGTAAAGTCGGTCTGTTTTTTCTACCAAAATTGTATTACAGTCTTTTGATGATTTAAGCAATTTCAACATTTCATTAAACTTTGTCCTGCCTGTGCATTTTGCAGTTTCAACATCCTCAAACTCTTTTATAACAGTAATGTTATTTCTGAAAGCATAATTACGCAATAATTCTAGCTGTGCAGGGATAGAAAACCCTTCACGCTCTTGCTCTTTGCTTGATACTCTCGCATAGATAACAGCTTTTGTCATTGCTCAATACCTCGCAATAATGCTTCAAGTTCAGCTCTTTTATACAGGCGGTACTTATTAAGCGGATGTCTGTAAGGTTTTAATTTCCCTGTCTTATCCCAACGTCTAAGCGTTGTTTTATCCACACCTAGAACCTCTGAAGCCTCTTTAATTGTAATGTAATCTTTAATATTCATACAAGAATTATAAATCAAAACAAAACATTATGCAACATTGAGCAATGATTATTTACAATTATTCTGCACCATCTAAGACAGCTTTTATATGTTTTATAGTTGCCATTTGCTGTTCAGGTGTAACATAAACAGTCTTTGAGTAGTTATCCTTGCATGTTAATTCATTCTTAGTAGTAGGAGCTTCGCCGATTGTATCTCTAATCAGCACAAAGGCTTTTAAGTTGCCATTAATAGCTGAATTAACCAACTCCATACATATTTTTTCAGCAGGGGTTAAACCTTCAGCATCTTCAATATAAAGCATTGTTTCTAACAGCTTTCTAAAAGTAGCTTTTTTCTTGCGTGCCTCACCTGATTTTATGCCTGCTTTTTGTGCAAGTTCTTTTCTTTCCTTCGGAGTTCGTTCGGAGTTCATTTTAAGATTTTTCACATTCGGCATTATTTGTACTCCCTGCAAAAATTAATCTGCATCGGCTCTGTATCTGAAAAAGTACAGTCAATCGCTTTACGCTTCGGATAAACATAATTTGCAAGTTCTTTGAGGATAACAATTTTTTGAACTACATCTATATCTGTATTATAGAGATTAATCATCTCTGAAACAGGATTAAACCCCAAAAAGTCTTGCTCTAGGAGTTCTTTAATCGTCTTTGTTTTCTTATTCGGCGTGCCTTTTTGCCTACCGCCTGTTTTAATCCCTTTAGCCATAATTCTATTATAGCATTATGTAATTTTGTCTATTTTTTATCTACTTTAGAGAAATTAATCTTTCACATGCGATTTCATAAAAATTAAGACTAAAACTATTTATTACGGTATAAGCTTTATATATTTTTATGGATGGGAATTTGGTTTTTATTATATTAATAAAAAATATTTCATCTAAAATGTTCATATTACACCCTAAATAAACTCCTATAATATCAAATTCATTTATTGGCTCATCTGAACATTTAGATTTGATATCTTTAATTATTCTAAGCTCATTTTCATATTGCCAATCTATATATTTTGTACTAAAAAAAACATCCAACGCTTTTTTGCAAGTATTGTCATTCGGGTTATTAATATTAGAAAAAATTTGATTTGGGTCTAAACTAATTCTTGATTTCACATAGTTCACCCTGATGGCACTTCGAAAAAGATAAGAATTAGAGTTAAAAGCAATAACAAGTCCTTTATGCGAATCAGCATAATGTGACCACATTAAAATATTATCTTTTTTTTCTGATAAACATAATATTCCCATCGATTCATAAATCTTACTTAAGCATTCATAAGTTATATTTTTTTTGGCTTTATTTAAATCAGAATAAGTGCCTTCTTTTATTTCTTGTTTGATTTTAACTAAATTATTTTGAGAAAAAGAGTTCATAACTGTATTATTATTCGCAAGTTCATTCAAAAAATCTTTAGATAACTTTTCATCACCGTTAATAACATCATGAGGTGGCACAGCATCATAAGGGTCATTAAAAAATGATGGATGTGAAAATCTTATAGTTGAATTCAACAAAATAGCTTTCGCCGCTTTCGTGTCACAATATTTATATAAATTTTCAAGTTCATTTTTTTTATTTTTGCCACAGTCTTCCATAAATTAACTTTCAAATTTTGGTATTGACGGACTATTTTGTGCAATTATAAAAATATTTTGATATGGCATACTTTATGCCCCCTCTGTGAATGTTATTTTAATTTTGCCATTGACATATCCCCACCAGAAATTAAAGCCATCAATTAATATCTGTGAATCATAGTTAAATTCTTGAGTTATATCCTGCAAGCCTTTTGACAGTGATATGTTTGTCTTTATTGTGCTTGTTACAGCATCTTTTGCATTTTTTTTATCGGGATTGTTTGTTATACAATGCTTAAATGCATTTGCAGTTTCTGAAATTTCTTTTAAAATTGGATGTTGATTTAAAATATTTTTCTTGAAATTGCTTTGACCGATTTTAATTTTGTAATTATCTTTAGTTTCAAAATATAGATAATCCAAAATTTGTTCCATCGAAACTATTGCATTGAAATAATGCCTAAATTCTTCCCTTTTATTTTTGCCAAGAGGGGTTAAATTATCATTAATTATTCCTGCTGTTGTTATATAATCTTGACAGTTTCGCAAAACAATATGTTCAATGTAGTTTTTATGACTGCCTAAAGGTGTTTTAAAGCTACGATTAGTACCAACTTTTTTTAATAAATTGTAGAAATTTTCTGCTTGTTCTTCCATAAAATTAACCTTTCATGGTTAGTAACGGTTTTGTATATTGTTCGTATAAAGAAAATAAAAACTCGATTCTCTCACGCTCGGATTTGAAGATTGTTTTGCCATAGCATTTGTCAACTGCTCTATCTAGTTCTTGATGTGCTTTCATAAGGTCAGGAGGCATTGTTTCGGGGTTATATAAGACCGCTAAAGAACAACCGTTACCCTCACAACCTGTATTTTGATATTTTGCTCTTACTTCAAGCACCGCTTGAGCCCTTTGCTCAACATTTTGTTTATTTTTATCCGATATATCTTTCGGGAATGGAAAGTTATTATAAACGACTGTATTTGAATATCTATAACGGCTTTCTAAGCGTCCGCAGGTGTATTTTGTCCATGTCATATGCATTTCAGACGTCAAAACCCCAAAGTCATAAAGCGTAGCGTTTGGAACTATGGAACAACTATTATTGGCTATATGATTTTTGTTGAAAAATCCTATTGGAATATATTTCCTATTTTCAGAAGAATGAAGCGGAACTAAAATATAATTGCTGTCAGGTTGTCTTATTTCTCCGAATAGTGCAGGAGTATTTGCAAGTTCTCTTGTTTCTTTTCTTGTACTTTGTGAACGTAAAGCCTTAACTTTATTTATTCTATCAAGTACCATTGGCATCTTTGCTAATTCCATTGGGTTAACATCTTTTAACCATAAACAATATCGTTTTTTGTTATTAATAAATTCCTCTGCACAAATTAATTCTTTAATATATTTTTCGGATAAATGTTCTTTTTCTACAAACTCATTTTTTTCTTTTTCTGTATTAAATATTAAATTTCCGCCGTCATTAGGCATGCTCCCAAAAACTATTTCTTGACTATTTTGTAGTGGTTTTGACCGCTTAACTATAACTAAATCATTATAATCAACCAAATACGGATTTATATTTTTTACTTCAATTTCGTGAGGCTCGCCCTTTATATCCTCGTAATCAAAAAGTCGTTTTTTGTTTGTATCAAAATTCGCAAACCCTATAATTACGCAGTGGACGTGTGCGTTTCCTCTCGCTTCATTACACCAGTCAAAAGTTCTGTGTGCAAAGTGGATTTTGATATTATAATTCTTTAAAAGTTCATTCCACAAAATACCGACTTGTTCGCCTTGAGTGATTGAATTTGTTGAAACAAAAGCACATTTAATATGAGAATAATTTTTAATATATTGAGCTGATTTGAGATACCAAGCAGTAACATAATCAAGAACACCTGTTCCCTTTACTCCATGAAATATTGTCGAAATTTCATCCGTTTGTTCTTTAGATTGCATTTGTTTACCTATAAAAGGTGGATTACCTAAGATGTAGTTAAGTTCTTCGGGTTTAATGACTTCGTTCCAATCTTGCGTCAATGAATTTGCATTTACTATCTTTGCCGATTTTACAAGTGGGATTCTTGAATAAAAAGAGCCTAATGATTCTGATAATTCCATATTCATCAAGTGGTCAGTCATCCAAAGAGCAACTTCTGCAATCTTGCAAGGAAATTCTTCAATTTCTATTCCATAGAAATTATCAACATCAATCTTTGAAAGTCTTGCAACGTCCATTCTCATTTGACCCGAATCTTTTTTGAACGAATCTAATGTTAAAATAATCTTTGTTTCAAGCCTTCTTAATTCTCTATAAGTTACAACTAAAAAGTTTCCGCAACCACATGCAGGGTCAAAAAATTTTAAGCTTGCAATTTTATTATGGAATTCTTCAAGTTTGTTTCTGTTATGTTTTATTTTTTCAAATTCTTCCCAAAGGTCGTCTAAAAACAATGGTTCAATAAGTTTGAAAATATTCTGTTCAGAGGTATAATGTTCGCCGAGTTCACGTCTTTTTTGTGGATTAGAAACCGATTGAAACAGTGAACCAAAAATAGCAGGTGATACTTTTTTCCAATCAAAATAGCAGCACTCTAGAAATACAGCTCTCATCTTGGAATCAAAATCGGGAATATGCACCAAGTGAGCAAATAACCCACCATTGATATATGCAAATCGTTTTAAGTGTTCATCTAAATGTGGTGAACGCTTTTCTCGGGGAGTATTCAAGGTTTCAAATAGTTTTGCAATCTTGCCTCCTAAGTCCGAGCCGTCTTTGGCTGTTCGTTCTTCTATATATTGAGTTAACAAATTGCGTTCCCAAATATCTGAATCATCCGCAAATAAGCAAAATAAAATTCTCGTCAAAAATACTTCCAAGTCGTGTTCAGGATAACCCGAAAGTCTCAACTGGTCGTATAATTTGCCCATAAGTTCAGAAGCTTCAATGTTTACAACTTCTGTATCTTTATATGTTTTTTTCTCATACCCTGCGATAAAGCCGAACAATCCGACATTTTGATATAAGTCTTTTAAGTCGAATTTGTGTTCTTCATCCGTTTCAAGGTCGTATAATTCAAAAGTTTGAAAATCTGAGAGTAAAATATATCGTGGCAATTCTTCATCTTTTAAGTTCGGAAAATACTCAAGTGCTTGTGTTTTAGCTTTCTTTAAATCTCTGCCCTGCGATTTTTGCTCCACAAGCATAACACCGCCCCAAAACAAATCAATAAAGCCTTGTTTGTCGCCAAGTTTTTTAACAGGTTCTTCAAAAGTTGCTACACGCCTTCTATTAAGCCCAAAGACATTAAAAAAATCGTTATAAAAAGTTTGGGTTTCCCCTTTTTCGTACTTAGCATCTTTAAATTCATTTGAGAACTTTAAAGCTCTGTCTTTAATTTCGTTCCAACTTAAAGCCATATAACTCCTATATTTTGGAGGTTTAATATTTTTTCTATCCTAACTTTGACCTATTGAAAGTTGTAAAACTTCCAATTATAAACACAACTTGGTGTTTTACTTTATATTATCCATGCAAAACACCAAATTACAATAATTCTTTGTTGTTTTGCCAAATTATATTTCATGCCTGTTATTCGGATAATTAAAATAGGGGTGAAGTTATGGACATTAAGAAATTACTAGGTAAAAGAATCCAAGAAATTAGAAAATCGAAAAAATTGACTCAAGAGCAGGTTGCAGAAATTATTGAAATGGAACCCGCAAGTTTGAGCAACATTGAAAACGGCAAATATTACCCCACCGCTGAAAATCTTGAAAAAATATTAGCTGTATTAGAAATAAAGCCTAGTGAATTGTTTGTCTTTGAACACTTAGCACCTAAAGAAGAACTTTTAACAGAAATGACCGCATCAATGCAGGATAATGACAAGCTAACAAGATTGATGTATAAATTCTTTCAGCTAGTGAAGTAATATTATGAAAATAAAAAGCCGCTAATTTTTATTTTAACGGCTTTGTTATGTTATTGCGGTAATAAAATATCTATCTTAGTGACATTACAAAAATAAATGACCACACAAATAAAAATAGAATACTCATTGCTATAAATATCAGAAATGTAGTTATATTAGCAACGTTAGGCGTACTATATTCCCTTGTATATCCGTTTTGGGTAATTGATAGGTTATCAAGAAAGAAACCGCCACTATGAAAGATGTAGCAAGGCTCATCAGGTGATATTTCTCTCTCGATTTGATTAAGTCCAAAGTAGACCACTACTTTTGATTCCGCTGTTTCTGAATTTGTCATGTTTTTCTCCTTATTATAATTGTACATCTCTTGCCCCTCATGTGTCTGTATTACTGATATAACAAGGCTTTTTAAGAGAGGTAGCATTAAAAAGACCTTGCACCTTATACCCTATGTCCTGAAATCATCAATGTTAAGGTTGTTGAAAGTGAAAATATAATCCAATGTTTTAAAATCACCGCTAATGGCGTTTTCTATGTTGAAAAAGTCATTGATAAAATATTCATTGCCGTCAACGATTAATTTCCTGTGTTCCTTATCAATACTGTATTTCCCTGCCCTTGTAGAAGCCGTTTTATTGAGTTCAAAAAGGTTTCTAGGTGTATTTACACCCTCCGGCTTAATAACGTCGCTTGTAGGCGTCGCTGGCATGGGCGGTTGGTCTGCTAATAGCCTGATTTTTAGGTTATCTGAATTATTAAACATTTTATCCTCTGAGTTTTGTTAGTATCTAAAAATAATAGGTCTTGTCTAATACCCTTTTTTTAAACCGAATAGGCTAAAATTCAATAAATATAAAGGTTCTATTCGGTTTTCATTGAAGTCCGAATGAAATTCAATAGTAATAGGGTTTTAGGTTGATTTGGTTATTTTTTAGGGGGTATAACCGTATATATTCTATTTTTCGTATTGCCCCCACCTTGAATAAAACCGTCCATTTCAAGCATCTTCAGGGCATTTTTAACAGCTGCTTCGTCTTCCAATGCACTCACAAGCTCTTTGCGTGTCAACGTCGTTGCGGATTTGGTTTTAATGTATTCTATGATTTTATTTTTCATAGCCTTTGCTTTAGTATTAGCTTCTGCATGTGTCTCAAACTCAATTTTTATGCGATTTTCAGGCATGTCAACAAGTTCAAATTTCAATGAATCAAAGGGCTTAAACCAAGATTTATTAACTCTTAGTATGCCCTCCTCCTCTTTTTCGCCCTTATCAACAGCTAGAATAACGCTAGCAAGCCTATTTAAGACCGAACTGCCGATTAAGTCTGACTGGTCAAGTTTTCCTCGTTTTTCCCCTGATTCACGCTTTCTTGCATGATGGCATATTAAAATATGACAATCATAGTCTGCTGCATACTTCCGTAACGCATCAACTATTTTTTTCATTTCATCTTGTTTGCTTTCATCAGCGTCAATAAAGGATATTAGCGTATCGAAAATTACAATATCAGGTTTGAATGTTTCAATGCATTTTTCTACATATTTTCTGCCTTTTTTGTCTGATAAGCTAATATCAATGCCATCTCGGTCAGCGGAGTAGCGGTTTACATAATTAAAATACTCATCATTTAACCTACCTCCAAGCTGTTTCAAACGTTTTTGAATCATAGGGTTAGGAGTATCGCCTTCAAAAAATAAGACCTTTGATTGTTCAACTTCAATACCGTTAAAAACGTCTATTCCATTTGATAGCTTTATACTCGTATCTAATAAGAACCAAGTTTTCTTACTACCAGCTTCCCCAAAAGTAAATCCGACATAACCTTTTGCAAATAGGTCTGGTACAACCCATTTAATTTCTTCTGCATCATTTACACTCGATATACCTTTAAGCAAGATTTCTGCCTGCATTTCGAGCGTATCAAAAGTTTTAGCGTTTTTCATAAGGTCAAATACTACTTTTTCACCAAAAATTTTTAAGGCATCATCAAGCCCAATTTTTAAGTTCCTTCCATCATCAAGCAGTGTTAAGTCTAAGTTTTTAACGATTGCTCCAAGCTCTTGTAACAGCTCTACCAAAGCACATAAAGCACTCTTTACGCTTGGTTTATGCTGTATATCGCTGTCAAAACATAAATATACAACTTTATTTTTCCAGTCAATTTTATGTATATCAGGCATTAAACCATCTTTTGTTTTTTTACTTTTAAAACACCATACACCAGCGATTGCTACACAGTTTATTCCAGCTTCTACAGCCTTAATAGCTTTTTTCTCCCCTTCAACAATTGCCACATAATTTTCCGGATTACTAAGGACTTCAGGTGATAAGTCAAGTGGTCTATAAAATCTAGGAGCTTTTGCTTTAGGTCTCATGTACTTGCCGTCTATTGGGTTCTTGAGACGTTTTGTCCAATAATCAGATTTTTTATTTTCAAATAGGTCTGAATAGATCAACTCCCACCAGTCAGGAGTTAATTTAAGATAGCCTTTAGAGATATATTTACTAATGGTTTCGTCCGAGATTCCGCTTTTCCTCCAATCTGAATATACAAAATCATCTCCTGCGCTATGTGCTATAATAGAGTTAGATTTAATGATATTATCTGTAAAGCCGCTGTTCTCAAATTCAGAGGCTTTTTTATTTTCTGCCATCTTTGCTCCCCTTTCTTGTTTGTGCATCTCTGACTATGACATGTGTTATCTGTTGGTAAGTTTTTAAATTTTTGATTGATTTTGCAAGGTCTTTTGGGTTTCGGGTTAAATAATCACCCGATGTTTCTGTAAAATTCGTTTGTTGTTTTTTCATTTGTTATTCTCCTGTGTTAGTAATGCTTCTTGTCTTTTTTTATCTAGTTTCATCATCAATCGAGAAAAGCCAACAATATTTGACACAATTTCAATCGCTTCAGCTTCGGTGATGTTTTCACCACCGCAATCGCTGAAGTGTGAGATTGTTTCATTTATGATTTTTTGACTAGGTAAAGTCATTTGTTTCCTTTTCTCAAAAATTTGCACAAAAAATAGCAAGCAAAGAACGTTGTTGGTCTTTTGTTTGCTTGCTATTTGCTAATACGATAAAAAAATAATCGCTTGCGTTCGCTGGCTACTATAAAGAAAGTAAAATATGCTGGACTTATTCAGCTTTATTTAAGAAAACTCCACTTTTGAACTTGTTTGTCTTAATGTAATAAACTTTTTCTTTGCCATCTTTTGAAATAACTAATTTCAATGGTAATTTTGTAATATCTAGCCTAATGGTTTCCGTCATTTTACTTTCTCCTGTTTTGTCTTAACAGTAACCATTATAAAAAAATTTTAAATGCTTGTATCGACATTTAATGCAAGAATTAAATGTCATAAAATCTATAATTCTGCGTTATGAAAATATATTAATGATTGTTTCTCTAAGTCATATAAATTTTTATATGTTGGATACATAGAACAAATAAAGTTTATATCAACTGGTAGCAAGTTTTCGGATGTTACCTGCTGCATCTCCTTTTGTTGGTTTTCCCAATTTCTCTGCCTTATAACAAGTTCATTACTTTTTTGAATTCTGAAAAAACGTTTTGATAAATCTACTGTAGAATTATTCTCTTTATTATTAATAGCATCAAGTATATCGCCACATGCAATATGAATATTTTTCTCAATGGTTGATATAATATTTTTATTCTGCTTTTCGGCTTGTTTTAATTTTTCTTCCTGATTAAACCAATCTTTCCATAGAAAACTTATAGCTTTTTCTATTGAAGTTTTTTGTATTTTTTTTGTTTCCAAAACCTTCCACCAAAAAATATAGTCAGCATATTCCTTAACTATTTTTTCATGTTCACATTCAACCGCAAATATATCTAATTTTAATTCGTGTGATAAGTAAAAAATAACTTTTTCTAATTGTAATTCTCTTGTACCACCTTTTATATTGTATCTTTTAATAAAAGCATTAAATCTTTTTTCATATTCTTCTTTAGTAGGATTAGGAGGCAATTTTTCCATAAAAATGCCACTCCATCTTTTATTTGCTTTTCCTCTACGAGCCATGATTGTACCGTTTTACTTTCTTTATATTTTTACTTTCTACATTTATTGTATCACATCAAAATGTCTAAAATTACTATATACTAGTAGTTTTAAGCTGTTAGCTTTAGTAAATAAGTTCTAAAATCGTCTACTAATGTGAGTTTTTTTGCTTTATATTCAATAATCAGGACGTTTTTTAATCCAGAATTTTTAGAATTTTTCTATTCTTTTCTATATTATACAAGACACTCATAGATTTTCTTTTTGCTATGTCAATTAGTGTATTTGCGGGGTAGCAGCCTTGTTCAAGGTCGGCTAAAGCTGCAAGAATCGCTTTTATTTCAGAAATTTTAGCCGATGCTTCTTTGTTTATTTTGAACAGTTTTTCCTTTTTGCCCATTTTTGTTCCTTTTGTTAATAATACTTAATTTCGCATAGCACTATAGATATTAATATGGCTATAGCGATATATAATGATATTTTAAAATTTCTTATTTGTCAATAGTATTTCTCTATAGATATAATAATATCTATAAATATATTTTGAGGGATTATAATGAGCTCGAGAGAACAATTAAAAATAATGTTATTAAAGGAAAATCTGACTATAAAAGAATTGGCGCCAATGTTGGCGGAGAAAACAAGCCGGCATTATACTGCCCAAAGTATTTCAAGTAAACTATTAAGAAAAACCTTAAGATATGACGAGTTTGAAGATATTGCTGCATTATTGGGGTATAAAATCAGGGTGGAAAAAGGATAAATTAACTCGATAACTATTGCGGTTTTACGTTATCCAAAGAAAATTATTTCATCGAAGGACTTGGTTAAGGCTTTATCTGTCAGACTTGCTATATATTCAATGATTGCAAGCCTGTAGTCTTCTTTTTTGCTGATATCGTAAATAATCCTGTTGCCGTATTTTCTGCCCATTCGCTCTGCAGGTGAAGTGTTGGAATATTTTATAAGCCATTCGATAAAGTTTGCAGTTAACTTTGGTTTTGATTCTTTAAGCCCGGTTAAAACTTTGACGGTATTTTTGCCGTCGTAAAGAGCATCCAGTGCGTTAAAAACCGTCTTTACGGCTAAATTATAATATGGTTCCTGTATATTATCTTTTGGGATATAAATATTTTCGAAGTTGAATTTTTTGATAGTATTCATTAATTTAAAAGCCGGTTCCGAGAAGCATAGCCCTTTTTCTATGGAGCTGTTCTTTCGTAAATCCGCAATGAAATGATTTATTAATACAGTATTATTAATGGTATCGAATTTTAGCCCGGTTTCATTTTTAATGGTTTGTTTGAGTTCTTCTGTTTTTTCGGGTTTTAAAAATTTATTGTTCAAGGCGTCTTCCAAATCTTTGCCAAGATATGCGATTTTATCGGATATCTTTACAACACAGCCTTCCCAGGTGTAAGGCTGTGGTCTGTTGGATTTTTGGATTGTTCTTAAGTCTAAATATTGTGTTCTGGGTTTAATACCGTTTTCATCTATCTCGCCGCAATGGGACAGAATCCCGTCCCTGACCGCGTAAGTGAGGTTTAAGTTTTTTTCATACCCGGACGGGTCAAGCTTTGTTTCAATATCATCAATAAATCTGAGGCTGTTTTTTTCGTGCCAAAATCCATCTTTAAATCCGTTGTCTTTCATAATCGCATTAAGAACCCGTTCCCCTCCATGTCCGAACGGGGTATGACCTACATCATGACCGATTGCTATAGCCCTTGTAAGTTCCACATTTAAGCCCAATGACTTTGATAAATCTTCTGCTATTGAAGCAACTTGGTTAACATGGTGTATTCTTTTGCTTGTTGTATCGGATTCCGGGTGTGAAAATACTTGCGTTTTTCCGCTCAATTTATTATATGCGTTTGAATGCAATATTCTGTCGTAATCTCTTACAAAGTCTGACCTTAAATCATTTTCTCTTCTATATAGATTATTTTCTCTTACGGTCAAATTAGCCCAGAGGGGAGAGATTTCAAATGAGCCGGCGCTTTTTAAGCTGTTTTCTTGATAATTGCTTTTAAACGAAACTATCGGTATTGCTATACTTGGATGATAGTTTGGTAGGCAAAAGCTGTTTGAAGCAGGTGTTGAACAATGGCTGTTTGCTATTCGGTTATTTAATTTGTCGGCGGATACGTTTTTATAACTTATTGGAGTTATGCTTTGAATTTTCATAAAATCTCCTTATGTTTTTACTCTTCGTCTTCTTTCATTTCCTGCATTACTTTTCTTGTGATGTTGTCATCGGGCAGATCATTTCCCAACGGGACATCATCGGGGTTTGTGTTTTTTATAAATAGAGTTTTGCTGTCTTCTCCAAGATAAACTTTTGATTTTTCAATAATAATATCTTCTATTTCTTCTTTAGTTTTGCCGTTATATGGCTCAAGTTCCGCAAATCCTAACACTTTCTTGAAATTTTCTCTCATAACGTAAGAAAGACTTATTTTTTTATTTGAATTAGGGATTTTTTTGGTTTCGGCGGCCTGAAGCGGGCTGCCTTTATACTTATCGTTTATTTTTGTACCGACTATCTCTTTGTCTTTAAGTTTTTGGATATTAATTTCACCTATTTCCTCTTCTAAATCATAAAGACTGTTTTCGTCCAGATAGTATTTGTCAAAATAATTTATTACATCCAAATTCTCAGGCCTGTAAGATACTTTGAATTGAACATTGGCGTTAAAATTCTTTGAAGGATGAAGGAAAGATTCGATTTCGGGAATGTTCGGGGCGCCGTTCTGGAAGAGTAAAACCTGTCTTAGCGTAAGGGGAACGGATTTGTTTGTCCTGTGTTCATTAAGCCAATACAGACAATATTTGAGTATGGGAATAGTACCGTTTACATCCGCCAACGCATCATGCGCATCTTCCATGGGTTTGCAGAACATCCAATGGTACTGGTTAGATAGTTTTTTTGATGCGCCTAAAAACGGATGGATTCTCATTATAAGAATTTGAGGGTCTAAAACCTTAAAAAGCTGTTTTTCGGAAATAATTTTGTCTTTTGGGTTTCCGGGTTTAATATCATTTACTTCTCTTAATTCTCTTATTGTTCTGTTCAGGAGCGGAATATCAAACTTTACCCCGTTCCAGGCAACAATTACGCCGTTTCCTTTGTTCATGTATTTCCCCAGGAATTCATTCATTACACCTTCAATAGGCGGGGCATCCTTGACCATTTCATCCGTAATTTCGTTTACGGCAGAAGCGCCCGGGGGGATTGGGATTTCAGGGTTTATAAGTTTGTCATATTCGCCTTCTTCTCCTTTAACCAGTCTGCCGTTTTTAATCAGTCTTGCTCCTATTTGAACAATTTTGTCTTTATTTATATTTGTTCCCGTTGTTTCAGTATCAAAGACTATGGCGTCTATACAAAGATTGCCCTCTTTGTCTGTTATTGGGATATCCAATGATTTGCAACGTCCGGGGTCTCTCAGGATTTGTCTGTTTTTTGCAAAAATTTCTTCCATAGTGAAAAAGTCATTCAACGCATGTGAAACCGCAAGAGGGGAATGTCTGTTGTCGGGGTTGTATTTTGTAACCCATTGTGTGGAGAATTCCGAATCTTCATCAGGGTTTCTTGCATTATTTTCTATAAGCGCCAAAGAAAACCTGTGAGCTGTGATTTCGTTTCTTGTGGATTTGGTTATATCCAGAGGTTCTTTGCATATATTTTTGTAGTTTAATTTTTTTAAATCGATAAAAGACCCTGTTGGCAGTTTCCTATAGATACCTTCACCTTGGAACTCTTTATCTTTAACGCTCTTTATAACTCTTGTTTCAAACAATATTCCCCTGAAATTAGGTTGATAATAATGGTATACATCAGTATCTTTAAGAACGTTTAACGGTGTTGAAACAGGGTTCTTTACGTATTTATTGTTGTTATTTGTTGTTATACTTTGGGTATTAAGTCTGATTGGTGTTATTTGCATATTATTATCCTGCAAGGTGCAACTTCGGCGGTATACTCGGAATGTCCTGATTGTTTTCTGTTTCATAGTTTGATTTTGAATAATTGTAATCCAATTCAAATTGTTTTAAAAAAGTTTTTGCCAGATTTGGCGAGTTGACTACTATGGCTACTTCATTGTTGCCTCTTTTGTATTTTTCTTTTGAAAGGTGTTTGTACTGTATACTTTTATAAAATTCTTGTATTTTACGGACTTCTGCCATAACGGTTCTTTCATCATCAGGGTGAAACGGGCGTTTTACTCCGTCAACAAAAACCGACATTTCACTTTGATTAAAGCTATAATGATGTCCGTCTAAAGCGAAGAATGCGTAACCTTTTTCATTAAGCTGCCTGTAAACGGATTTTAACAATTTTCTTGTTTCTTTTAACTTTTGATAGCTGTTTGCGCTGCCGTCCCATTTTATATTCGGCAGGTGAAGTTTGTTTTCGTGGGGTTTAACTTCTCTAATGAAGTATAGTATTTTTTCTTCAATTTCTTTTGTATGCAGCGGCAGGTCTTTTCTCACACCTGTAGTAAGATTTTGTCTTAGCGCTCTTGATGTCCAGTTAGAAGAACCCATAAAAATATCCGCATCGTCAAAAATTGCCCATTTAGCGTGCATTCTTTGGTTTGTTCTTCTGTGTCCTTTGTAAATTCGTATATCTATACCGGCTTCTTTAAGTTCATCATACGCATTCTCGCAGTATGGGAAAACATTTCTCTCGATTATAAATCTGGCATCGAGTTCACCCGCTTTAACCCTTTTTATGATTGTTTTTATAAGCTCTTTGTCCGTAAAGAAGAACAGTTCTCCGCTGATTTTTTTGGCGGTTTTTACTCTGTCTGTAAGGTAGTCGAGGATGCCTTCGCTTCCTTTTTCTCCGATTTCTTCAAGCTCTCTGGGTTTAGTTCTCAATATTTTTATCGGAGAATCTTTTACCGGATTTGCTTCTATTAAGTCTAAACGCCCTTCCGAGTACCTGCTTCTTGCTTGAGGGGTGTCAAAATAATCTTTTAAAAGATTGTAAAAATGAACATTTTCTTCTTTGATTTCTTTATTTATTCCTTTATATAATTTTTGCTCTTCTTCATTTAAAGGTCCGTCTACAAATCTTTTTTGTCCTATCTTGTACCAGCAGAATTTGAAGTCGGTATTAAAATCATGAACCAAATTATCTATTGCGGAATTTTGACCTTTGAATTTTTCAATTGCAAGGCAGGCATCATGGTTTGCACAGGAGTGGTTGCCCCAGTTCATGCCGCCTATTACAGCTTTTTTAGAATCTACGATTAAAACTTTTTCGTGTTGAATCATAGCATCTTTCGGGTAGAATACAACATCAATCCCCTTTTCTTTAAGGTATTTAATGACCGCCTGATTACCGTAGTGTCTTTTTCTCTTTCCGCTGCCGTCTATGTACCATTTATGGGCATCCAGTATCATTTGTATTTTCATATCGGGGTTTGATTGTTTCTTTTTGATTATTGTTTCCAGAATTCTTTGCTGGTCTTGAGCTCCGGGTAAATTTTCAGCTCCGTTTCTCGGCCAAAGCTCACCATCAATTTTTAAATTTTGGAATTCAAACATTTTTACCTGAATAGATTTTTGAGCGCCCTCTATATAATCAAGTGTCTTTTTAAAAATTTGCCCCCCATCAATCAGGGAGGACACTCTTAAATTATCTATTCTTACCGTTTTACTTGGCATTGAAAAATTAGTCGGTTTGTGGGAAGGGAAGCCTAATTTTTCTGCTAAAAGCTCGGAAACGGAAACTCCCTTGAGGTACGCTTCTTTCTCAATACTTTCAATTAATCTCTTTTGAACTTTTTGTATTGAGCCGTATGGGCCGTCTTCCTTTGGAGGATATTTTAATCTTTGTGAAGTATATGAGCTTTTATAAGTCTTCAAATGCGACGGCAACTCTGCCCCAAAACTCACTTTATCAGAATAATTGTTTTTGCCGTATACGCCAATAACAAAGGTGCTTAACATCCTTATTTCCCCAGTCATTTAACCGAATAAATTTAAGTGCCTATCCAAAATTAGTATATAGTTCGTTTGTGGTCATGCACAAGTTTTTTATATATTTTGGCTTAACAAAAATACATATACAGAAGCTTATTCCTGCAAAATTATCAGCTGAGTCAAGGGTTTTTAAGCTATTTCAAAAACACATCAGAACTGATTTTTATATTATTCATCTCAAGGTACTTGCTCATCATCATGCCCGCTTCTTTGAAACGTCCGATTTTAGCGAGAGATTGGGCATAGTAATAATAAATGGTGTTGTTTGAAGGTCTTTTGGATATTGATTTTTCAAAGTATTCCGCTGCTCCCGACAAATCGCCAGTTGCACTTAATATTCTTGCTTTTAGTATGAAAAAATCAGGGTTTGAGGAATACAGAGAAATAGCTTTGTCTATATCGGCATTCGCAGTCAGATAATCTTTATTTTTAAAATTGTATAACGCTTTTAGGTAAAACAGATTAAAGTTATAGGCATTGTTGGCGGTGTTTATAACTGCAGCGGCGTTGGAATAATCTCCTTTCAAATTATAAAGCGATGCCAGTGTTCTTTTAGCGAAAATATTATCAGGGTGTGACTTGGCTATACCTGCTAATGCGGCAATATTTTGGTTATTGAAGGAATTTAATGCAATATAAATTTCTGCCGCCGCACGATTATTATAAACGCTTGAATAGTCTTTGTAGCTTTTTAATGCTTTGTCAAAATAAGAGTTCATCTCATTGTAATTGTTCAGATAAAAAGAACATACAGCAAGATTGTTGTAAATATAAGAAGAGTTTTTGTTATTTTCTTCCGATTTTTTTAAGTATACAAGCGCTGTTTTAAAGTCTTTTTTGTCCATATAAAGCAGGGCAATATTATTCAGCGCTTTATAGTTGTCAGGTGCCTTTAAAAGAGTGTTTTGATAAGCTTTGACGGCTTTGTCGTATTTACCGTTAAAGCGTTCCTGATTACCTTCTTGCAGGTCTTTATCGTTAAAATCCTGATAAAAATCGGTTATAAACCGCAGGGCTGTGTAATCTTCATTGTTAACAGCCATTATATTTTTAGCTATAACAGCATTATCCGTTGCATTTTTTGAGGCGGCAAAAAACAGCTCCACCGAGGATTGTATTTTTGCGTTTATTTTTTCAGCCATTACGTTATAAAAACTTATTTTATAGTTGGGGTTGGCGGGGCTTTTTCTTTGCGCCTGTGTGTAATATTCCAGGGCTTTGTCATATTTTTTTTCTTTTAAATAAACATCCCCCAGACCTGCGTACAAAAATGAGCTGTTCGGGTATATTTTAATGCCTTTTTCATAAAGTCTTTTAGATTCAAAAAGGTTATTTTTGATAAGATGCCCGTAGGCATCAGCATAAATCATCTGTGCTGTATTATCTTTTGCGCAAACACTTGGAGAAATTAGCAGCATTATTAAAATTGTTAGGATGGCTCTTTTCATATTTGACCAAAACTGTATTTTTGTAGACAATAAATATTATAGTTAAGAAGAGGAAAATATGAAAGAAATTAATAATTACATAGAGCATACTCTGTTAAAACCTGACGCAACGGAAGCTGAATTGAAAAAACTTTTTGATGAAGCTGTGGCATATAAGTTTTTGGGTGTTTGTGTAAATCCCGTAAATGTTAGATTTGCAAAAGAATATCTCAACGGCTCTAATGTTAAAATTGTAACTGTTGTCGGTTTCCCTCTGGGGGCTTCAAGAAGCGATGTAAAAGCATTTGAAACAGCAAAAGCAATTGAAGACGGCGCCGATGAAGTTGATATGGTACTTAATATCACTGCAATGAAGGACAAGAAGTATTCTTTGGTGCAGTCTGATCTTGAAGCCGTGGTAGCGGCAGCAGGCGCTATCCCTGTGAAAGTTATACTTGAGACAGATTTGCTTACTTCTGATGAGATTAAACAGGCAAGTTTGATTTGTGCGAAATCCGGCGCTTCTTTTGTTAAAACATCTACAGGTTTCGTCAAAAACGGAGCAGGGGCAAAAGCGCCAGATGTAAGAGTTATGTATGAAACCGTAAAAGATTTTGGGCTTGAAGTTAAAGCAAGCGGCGGCATTAAAACTTATGACGATGCCGTAAAACTTATTGAGGCAGGTGCAGCAAGGCTTGGTACAAGTTCAGGTGCTGCTATAGTGAAAGGTTAAAAGTGGTATATACTTATAAAGGTGCAATTCATATGCACTCCACCTATTCTGACGGAACAAAAACGATTGATTTTATAGCTAAAGAAGCTAAACGGGCGGGGTTGGATTTTATAGTAGTATCTGACCACAACTCTTTAAAAGGACTTGAAGAAGAGGGCTTTTATGACGGAGTTTGTGTACTTGTGATTGACGAAATTTCGCCTGCAACTTCTAATCACCTTTTGGCATTTGATGTAAAAAAAGAAATCGATGAAGAACTTGCTCCCGAATTATTTATAGATGAAGTCCATAAGCAGGGCGGATTTTGCTTCGTAGCGCATCCCGATGAAAATATTTATCGCAAGAATAATCATGTGGCTTTACGTTGGCTTGATTGGAGTATAAATACTTTTGACGGTCTTGAGGTTTGGAATTATTTATCTGATTGGATTGACCATTTTTCATTAAATAATAGCCAGCTCATTCAGCATTTATTAAGGCATAAAAGAGCAAAAGGTCCTACGGTGCCTGTTTTACAGTGGTGGGATAGGCTTAATAATTCAAAGCGCAATATTGTCCCTGCAATTGGCGGCGTTGACGCGCACAGATTTGTTGTAAACCGCTTTGGGTTGAATTTTATAGTTTCTGATTATTATGATTATTTTACAGCCTTGAATAATGTGATTAATTTGGCTACACCTTTATCTTCAGACTTTAATGAAGCAAAAACGCAAATTTTTGAAGCAATAAAAAAAGGTAATAACATAATACTGAACAAAAAAGCCGCCAAAACTTCCGATTTACCTCAGTTTTATGCTAAAGGCAAAGATGCTGAAGTTCATGCAGGAGGTACTTTTGAGAGCGAACCATATTGCGAACTTGTTTTTAAAATTCCTGTTGGCGCTGATGTAAGGTTGATTTATAACGGAGAGAAAATCTACGATAAAAAAACAAGTTTGATTGAATATGATAATCTTAAACCGGGTAAATACAGAGTCGAAGCCTATTTTAAAGGTATTCCTTATGTGTTTACCAATCCGATAAAGGTTGTATAAAGGCAAAAAAATGATTAAAGACAGTATAAAAAATGCAAAATATTATTACGGTTTATCGCCGCGTATCAAACAGGCGCTTAAATACCTTGAAGCAAATGATTTGAAGGATGTACCTTCAGGCAAATACGTTATAGACGGTGATGATGTTTTTATGAACGTTCAGGAGTATGAAACAAAACTCTCTGATAATATAGAATCCCACAGAAAATATATTGATATCCAGTTTATGATTACAGGCGCAGAGCGTTTTGGGTTTTGCCCTTTGGATGGCTTGAAACCCGTCTGTGACTATAATGAAGAAACTGATTTGATTTTTTACGAAGGCAAGTGTGATTTTTGTGAGGCGTCAGAGGGTGATTTTCTAATATTTTTCCCGCAAGATGCCCACTTACCTTCTCAGCAGATTGACACTGCCAAAAAAGTAAAAAAAGTCATTATTAAAATAGCTGTTTAGTTTTATTCAAAGACTTCTTTTGCACGATATGAACTTCTGGCTAAAGGGGCAAAAAAGGTGTATTTGATACCGATAGATTTGGCGAGTTTTTCCAGTTCTTCAAATTCTTGCGGCTCCACATATCTTACGACTTCAACATTATTTTTTGACGGCTGTATATACTGCCCTATTGTCACAATATCGCAGTTGATTGATTTTAGGTCTTTGAAGATTTCTTCAAGCTCATCAAAAGTTTCACCTAAACCAACCATTAAACCTGTCTTGGTTTTCAGGTCGGGACGAGTTTGTTTGACATAACGAAGAACTTCCAACGAACGCTCATAACCGGCCTGTGGACGGATAGTTTTGTGAAGCCTTTTTGTTGTTTCAAGGTTATGGTTGAAAACAGACAGCGGCGAATTTATTACCGTATCAATGGAGGTTGTATCACCTTTGAAATCAGGAGTTAAAACCTCTATTTTTACATCGGGGTTCAGTTCGTTTACTTTTATAATGGTTTTCAAAAAATGCTCCGCTCCGCCGTCAGGCAAGTCATCTCTGGTAACAGATGTGATTACCGCATACAGAAGGCTTAACTTTTGCACTGCAAGAGCGATATTGAGAGGTTCGTTTTCGTCTAGCGGTTCCGGTTTTGTATGATTTACCGCACAAAACCGGCAGCCGCGGGTGCAGTTTTTGCCCATAATCATAAAAGTAGCTGTTTTTTTTGAGAAACACTCGGCTTTGTTAGGACATCTGGCGGAATCACAAACAGTATTAAGATTATTTTCTTTTAAAATATCCCGTACAATTTTTGTGCTGTCGCATTCAATTACGCCTCTTCTCAGCCATTGCGGAAGTCGTTGTCTGCTTTGTGTTTGCATTCTTTAAACCTTTCTTACATGCAGGGATTTATTGTGAAAACTTGCAAGCGCTTCAAGCAAAGCCTCTGAGGTGGTGGGGTGAGGGAAAACGACTTCTATCAATTCTGAAACTTTTATTTTTCTGTCCATTGCAATAGTAAGCTGTTGGAGCAAGGCAGAAGCATCATTTGCAATAATAGCAGCTCCTACGATTAAGTCATTTGATACAAGGATTTTGACCATTGAGTCTGTTTCGCCGTCAATATAAGCTTTGGCGCTAATGGTAAGCGGCAATTGTATAGCTTCATATTCAATATTTTCAGCTTTTAATTTGGCTTCCGTGTAGCCTACACAAGCTATTTCCGGTTTGCCGTATACAATGTAAGGTACATTTTTGTAGTTTATTTCGACGGGTTTATTTAGAAGTAAATGTTCAATCAATTGCATTGCCTGATAAGATGCAGTATGGGCAAGCATTTGTATGCCTGTTATATCGCCTATTGCATAGACGTTATCAAGATTTGTTTTAAAATTTTCATCCGTTTTTATAAAGCCTCTGTCTGTTTCAAATCCCGGCTTGTCAATCCCCATCAGATTGGGAATCCTCCCTACCGCTACAAGGATTTTATCGACTTCAAACTCTTTATCGTTTGATAAAATAACTTTTCTGTCTTCTATTGATTTTATTGAAGTTGAGGTATAAAATTCTATCCGCTGCTTTTTCATTATACGCTCAACGTACTTAGATACGTTTTCATCTGTAAAAGGAGCTAACCTGTCGGCAAGTTCCATTATTATCACTTTTTTCCCCATAGCGGACAAAATTCTTGCCCATTCTATGCCTATTGCGCCGCTGCCTATAATAAATGTTGTTTCGGGCATTTCTTTAAGACAAAGCATTGTATCCGAGTTGATAATAAAATGATTATCAAAAGGCATACCAGGCAATGGTCTCGGTTTAGCCCCCGTGGCTATGATTAACTTACCGTATTCTATTTGTTCATCTTTTACAAAAAGTCTTCCGTTCTCATCAAGTTTTGCCATACCGCATATAATTTCAGCGCCGTTTGAAGTAATTGTATTTTCGAGGCTTTTCCTGATTTTTTCGATGGTAGTGGTGCGGTTTTCAAGCATTTTGGCAAAATCAAACGATAAATTTTCTATGCTTATGCCATACTTATCGAGGCTTTTGCAATCTGCAAATTTTTGGGTTTGAAAAAGCATCGACTTGCTCGGTATACACCCTCTGTTTAAGCAAACTCCGCCAACAAAACCCGCTTCAATAACAGCTGTTTTTGCCCCTAATTGCGAGGCTCTTATTGCGCTTGTATACCCTGCGGGACCTGAACCTATTATTACTATGTCATATTTTCTGCTCATAGGTTTTATTTTACAATATAAAAAATTTTTTGCCTATTAAATTAACCCGCATTAATAAAAGATTTCATATCTTCAATTTGTTTTTGGATGATTTTGTTCAGATTGGAGTATTTTAAGAGATTGTCCGTTTTTAAGAAATTTATTGCTTCTTCTCTTGCCATCTCTAAAATTTTTGTATCTCTTACAATGTCTGCAATAAGAAGGTCGGGAAGCCCGCTTTGTCTTGTGCCTAAAAATTCCCCCGGTCCTCGTATTTGCAGGTCTTTTTCCGCTATTACAAACCCGTCATTGGTCTGCACCAGCACGTTCAAACGCTCTTTTGTTTCAGAAGTGTTTGTATCACTTACGAGGATACAATATGATTGTTTATCGCTTCTGCCGACTCTGCCCCTTAACTGGTGTAATTGCGACAGCCCGAAGCGTTCGGAGTTTTCAATCATCATGACAGTCGCATCGGGGATATCAACACCTACCTCAATAACGGTTGTGCTTACAAGAATATGATATTCGCCGTTTTTAAACTTTAGCATATTCTCTTCTTTTTCCTGCGGTTTTTGTTTACCGTGGACAAGCCCTATTTTTAGGTCAGGAAAGACTTTTTCCGCAAGACGTTTAGCTTCTTTTGTGGCGGCTTTTGCCGATAATGTTTCCGATTCGTCTATCAGAGGAAAAACAATATATGCCTTGTTGCCTTTTTCAATTTCTTCTCTTATCAGCCCGTAAGTTTTTGTTCTTTGTGAAGCTTTTATGAGAGAGGTTTTTACGGGTTTTCTGCCTGCAGGCAGCTCATCTATAATTGTTAAATCAAGGTCGCCATGCACACTCAGCGCTAACGTCCTTGGAATAGGCGTAGCCGTCATTGTGAGCATTTGAGGATTTAGCCCTTTTTGCGAAAGTTCTTTCCTTTGCCTTACCCCAAACCTGTGCTGTTCATCAATTACTATACCGCCAAGGTTTGCAAATTCAACTCCTGTTTGTATCAAGGCATGAGTGCCTATTGCAATATCGGTTTGTGAGTTTTTGAGGTTGGTTTGGGTTTCTCGTCGTGTTTTTATCCCGTGTCTGCCTACAAACAGCCCAAGGCTCACACCCAACGGTGTCAGCCAGTTGATAAAGTTTTTATAATGCTGCTCTGCCAGAATTTCGGTAGGCGCCATAATCGCGCCTTGATATCCGTTTTCTACTATAGCAAGGAGCATCATGCAAGCTACTACTGTTTTTCCGCTGCCGACATCGCCTTGAAGCAGCCTTTGCATAGGTTCGGTAGAGTTAAGGTCGCTTAGAATTTCGTTGAAGGCTTTGTTTTGAGCCTCGGTAAGGGTAAAAGGCAGGGACTTTACGAATTTGTCAACCAGTCCGCCTTCTTTTATATTTATGACCAAAGTGTTTTTTAATCTTTTTGTTTCTTCCCTGATTAACATAAATTTCAGCTGTTGTATAAAAAGCTCTTCAAAAATAAGCGTGGTACGCGCTTGTTCTAAAGTATCAAAGTCCGACGGGAAGTGGATTTGATTTATCGCTGTTTTTTTATCAAACAGATTAAGCTTTTCAAGGATTGATTGAGGGAGGACGGTTTTGATTTTATCAGAATATTGTTCCAGACAGTTAAAAATGGCTTTGCGAAGAGTTTTTGCATTAAGGTTTTCGCACAAAGGGTATATCGGTACTATTCTTGCGTTGTGAATTATGTCTTTTTCGTCAAAATCCCCGCTTATGATTGTTGCTTCCGCTCTGTCTATAGCGAACAGATTTGAGAATTTATCATGCTTTGCAATACCTGAAAGGATTATATTTGCACCTTTAGGGTATTGGGCTTTGTATCTCTCCTGCATACTGCGGTTTGCTTTTGCATAAAACCATGTTGCGCTGAGCGTTCCGCTGCCGTCTGTAACAAGGATTTTTAGTATGCTTAAGTTTTTATTCTTAGAGTTGAACATACTCACGGATTTAATTGTGCCGAAGATTGTTACCTGTTCGTTATTTTCTATTTGGGAGATTTTTGTTCTTTGAGTGTAGTCAAGGTATCTTTTGGGGTAGTAATTGATTAGGTCGCTTATGGTGAAAATATTTACTCTGTTTAATATTTTGGCTACTTTGGGTCCTATACCCTTTGCGTACATTACGGGAATTTCATCAGGGTCTGTGGAATACAGGTTGTTTTTTATGGTGTCGTCTTCATCTATCGGTGTATGAAGGAGTATTATAAGTTCGTTTAAATTGTTTATCCTTTCTGAAACATTGTCCATATGGTAATATTCAAGCTTTTTTAAAAGTTTTTTCCATTTGGTTTCTTTAGGAAAAAGCTTAACTATTTTTTTAACTTCGCCTGCTATAAATTTAGCAAAAGACTGTGTTTTGCCGTCTATATTTATGTAATTGTTTTTAATCTCAATTTCTATAGCCTTTTTTATGGTATTGAAATTGGTTAATTTATCAGCGAGTTTCATCTTTGTTTAAAATATCTATAACTTCGTAAATATTAATGTGTTTTTCTCTTCCACGGATTTCGACTTCACTTATCTTAATTACGTCTACAAAATTTTTCACGCGATTGTAGGTAGTTTCACTTATAAGAATTTGGGTATTAAAGTGCCTGTTTTGAGCCTCTATTCTGCAAGCAACATTGACGGTATCTCCTATAACCGTATACTCCATTTTGTCAGCTGTACCTATGTTGCCAATGAAAGACAAGCCCGTATTTATACCTATGCTTATACCGATGAGCGGTTTATTTTCTTTTTTCCATTTTTTCCTGAGTTCCTTTATCCTCTCTTGCATTTCAAAAGCGCAAATTATGGCATTTTTAGGGTGGTTGGTGTCTTTGGTTGATTCTCCGAATACGGCTAAAATTGCATCACCTATAAACTTATTAACATTACCGTTATGCTTTCCTATGATTGGAAGCATTTCGGCAAAATATTCGTTTAACAGGTCAGAAACTCTGTCAGGTTCTAAAGTTTCCGATATTCTTGTGAAACCTCTTATGTCTGCCAAAAGTACTGTAAGTTCAGTCTTTTTGCCCCCGAGTTTCACCTCTTCCGAATGCTGGATGATTTCGCTTACAATATCGGTATTAACGTATTTTTCCATTGCCACTCTGAGTTTTTGCTTTTTGGTGTCTTCCATGGAAAATTTGTAAGCGTAAAGCACAATCAACGCTAAAAGCGCAAACAGATAAGGCGTAATTATTATCACCATTACCCCTTTTGAAAATGCGAATAATGCAATATAAAAATATGAGAACGCTAATAAAAGAATTAAAACAGCCGATGTTGTATTTGAAAAATATTTAGTTATTAACAGTACAAGAAGCAGTGTCATGCCTAAAATAAGCAAATTTAACGATAATTTTGGAGCATTAATGAAGTTTTGGTTGAACATGTTGTCAACAGCAGTTGCCTGAATATCAACCCCCGGAAAATTTTGAGAAATAGGGGTGTTTTTTATATCGTGTAAAAATGGCGATGTTGCTCCTATCACAACAATTTTATCTTTGAATTCAGCAGGATTAACTAAAGGTTGTTTGCCGTTTTTTATATTTTCGAAAGATTCCAGTATTTCCCAGGCTTTGTACTGCTTATGCCCGCCCCAATTTTCTTTGTTATAAGGCTTATACCAATGTATGAGTTGGGAAGAAGAATCAGCTTCCTGTACCAACGGAATTGTTAGAGAGTGTCCTTCTTTATCAACTATTTCATAATTGTTGTCATTTATAATAATAATCTGTGCGGGATTTAGCTTAAGATAAGCGCTTAAAGGTAATGAAGGGTAATAGCCGCCCTGAAAGTTAATTACAGGCTCAAAACGCCTTATAAGTCCGTCAGAATCCAATATAGAAGTGGCAGCTCCGGCTGCATTTATATGGTAAATATAATCATCCAATAAACTGTTAAAACCCGAATACCCGGAATGTCTTTGAAATTTTTCTGAACGGTTATCTAAAATTTCTAAGGCAAAATTCTTTTTTAAGTACTCTAAATCCTGCGGTCTTATAAAGCTTTTGTCGGATTTGTTAAAGTCAATCCCGACAATAAGGCTATCAAGTCCTTTCAAGTTTTTTAAAAATTGTGCATCCGCCTGCGCATCCCCGTTTATTGAGATGATTGCATCAAAGATAATCAGTTTGGAATGGGAATAATTTTCTAAAAATTCAAAAATATCTGTATAATAAGTTCTTACCCAAGGCCAACCGCCTATTTTTTTGATAGATTCATCGTCAATCACAACGGTAACAATATCGCCGGAAGCTTTGGACTGTGAAACAGTTATTTTAGTAAAAAGGTCGTAAAAAGTTCTTTCAAAACATTTGGTTGAAACCATATAAAGCACCGAAAATGCAAATATTAACAGTACAATTACTAATAATAAATTAATTGTAGAACGCTTTAATGGCTTCATAAATCCTGCCTGAATAACTACCTGTTGATATTATATGGCAATTTGGGTTATTTGTCAGTTACTATTTATTCTTGTTAAACCAGTTGGAAGGATTTAAAAATGACAGACTTTCACCTATGCTGCCTTGGCTGTCAAATTCGGGGTCGGGATTTCTAAAGGCGGCAAAAGGATTTTCCCTTTGGGGTATATCAATACCTTCTGATTTTGGATTTGTTCTTTTGGGAGTGTCAGAGTTTTTTTGATTTAAGACTTTTTCTTCGGTTAAAATGCCCAATCCTTCTTCTCTGTTGTAGTTTTGTTTATTAAATATCGAATAATTATTTTTGTTGTTATAGCCATTGCCAAAAATGCTGCCTTCTGAATAAAATCCGCCTTCGTCAGTGCCTGAAAAGATATTTTGAACTCCGCCCATTGAACCTGAGCTTTGAGAAAAATTAACATTGACAGAGTTGTTTCCGCTGGAAAAAATACTGCCCATGCTGTCTGAAGGATTAGATACCGCCGTGCCATTCTTGTCTGTAACCTGGCTCTGTTCCTTCTGAACTTGAGTATTTAAAAAATTAAACTTGGTGTTTTTCATGCTCTCTTATTCTCTTTGGATTTTCTCTCTTATAAAAATAAAAAAGATTTAGCGATAATAATTGCCTATTTTTTATTGCGTTGGTATATATTCGTAATATAAGTTAATAATTTTTGAAAATGCCGGAAACTGGATTTACAATTATAATTTTATTGTATTTTAACAATTTACAGTATATAATATATCCGAATTAGTAATAGCTGAGGTGTAATATGTCTACAAAAGTTTTTGCATTTGATATGGGAAAAGTTGGTATCGGTTTTGTCGTAAGAGATGGACACAATATTTTAGAATTACAGTCCTTAATTGTAGATAAAGACCACTCAGAAATCGCCTCAAATAGAGATCGAAGAAGAATTCATAAAACATTACAAGCTCATAAAGAAAGAGAAATCTTTTTTTATAACTTATGGAAAGATGCAGGATTGACACCTCTAGATAAATCTGATAAAAAATTCACAAAAGAATTTACAGCTAAGAGTGAAGAGGTTATTTATAATTCTACTCTTTTAAGAATAGCATTGCTTCAAAATAAACCGCTTGAAGAATGGCAAATTTACAAGGCTCTACATTCTGCTTTTCAGAGGAGAGGCTATGATGCGGATTTACCATGGAAAAACTCTAAAACAAAAGATGAAGAAGATAATAAAGAATTGGTTGAAAAATACACCAAGCAGGGGGATGCTGAACTGATTAAAAATGAAGAGTATAAATACCCTTGTTACTATGAGGCGATAAGGTTAGGTTTATGGGATGAAGCTAATTCTACAGAACTAAAAAAACACATTCCACTTCAAGGTGCAATAAAAGTACGTGATACGAAATTTGTAGCACCACGGAGTATGGTAGTAAAAGAACTGACAAAATTGTGGGAAAATGCACAATTACAGCTTCCTCAACTTAATCATATTAGTGTTGAATATTTTTTGTATGGTGAGTATGAAGCAGCTTACGGCTCTTTCTTGATACCAGAATTTAAAAAATTCAGAGGAACCCGGCGAGATTGGCAGGGCGTTCTGGGGCAGAAAATCCCTCGTTTTGATAACAGAATTATAATGAAATGCAAACTTTTGCCCAAAAGAAATGTTTGCAGTGCAAATACCATTGAAAATGTATCATTGGTTCTTTTAATGAAATTGAAAAATCTTCGTTTTACCAATATTTTAAACGAAAAACAAAAACTTACCGCAGAAGAAATAAAGCTTATTTATGAAAATTGGCTGCAAAAAGTTAAAGAAAACAAAGGTAAGCTTGAAACAACTATCATTAAAAAAGAAATAGAAGAGATTATAGGCAAAAAGTCAATCAAAGATAAAATAGAACCACTGAAGGCGAATACATCAGGGCGTTCAAGTTTTTGCCGAAGAGCATGTAAAATTATTAACAAAATTATTCTTGACGGTATTGACAATCCAATGGAAATAGAACTTTCTCAATTTATGGATAATCCCAATTCCCCTAACCCTATCACCGCAGAAGAAATTATGACAATGCTTTCTAAAATCGGAACTTGGGATAATCTTTATATCCCTGATAATAGAGAAGAATTTGCACAATTAGCTTCTGATGAAGTTGAAAAAACGGATATTTTAATAGGAAGCATAACAAATTCTATAGTAAGAAACAGATTGCAGATTTTAAGAAACATTCTGCTTGATTTAAAAGAAAAATTCGGAACTCCTGATGAAATTATATTTGAATTTATAAGAGATGGAGCGGATAATTCATTATTTGGTAAGAAAAAAGCAGAAGCAGCCCAATCTTTTATAAGAAAGAATGAAAAAGAAAATGAAGAGATAAAAAAAGAACTCAAAGATGTAAACGCTGACTCTAAAAATTTTCTAAAACTAAAATTACTTAAGACTCAAGACGGCAGATGTATTTATTCAGGGAAGTCAATAGGCATAAGTGATTTTGACGCATGTGAAGTTGAACATATTTATCCAAGGGCAGTAGGCGGAAATGATGCTCTTTATAATAAAGTTTTATGCTACAGAGAAGAAAATCAAGCTAAAGGAGTCAGAACACCTTATGAATGGTTAAGGCACAATGATGCAGGCTGGCATGATTACGTAGAGAGATTGAACACCATAAAAACAAAATTAGGGAAAAAGAAATTTGAACTTTTGACAAGTAAGCCTGAAGATTGTGCCAAAATGATTGACAGTTATAATGCACTGGCAGAAACAGCACAAATAGCAAAGATTTCGCAACAAATAGCAGCTTTTATATTCGGATGGGGGCTTCAAACAGAAGGTTCAAACAGGCATGTATTTACAAGTAATGGTGCTTTAACCGCAAAAATCAGAAGCCAATACAGATTAAATTCACTTTTGGGTGACGACTTTAAGAAAAATCGTGCAAATGCCAAACACCATGCTTTAGATGCTATTTGTATCAGTTATTCTCGCGATTTTAAATATAACGCTGCTACCAAAAAAGACTTTATTGACGGCTTTAATCCTCAACAAGTAAAAGAAGCCATAGATAAACTTATGCCATATCCTTACTCTAATGATAAACCTTTTAAAGGTAATATTAAGCCGTTGGAAACAATTTACGGTAAAAAAATAAAAGATGGAAAAACATATATTACTCAAAGAATTAGTATAGAGACCTTCGAGCCCAAAGATAAAAAAATAAAATCCATTCTGGATGAAGTAATAAAAGAGGATTTGTTAAATAAACTTGAAGAAAAGCCAAACCAAACAGAATGGAAAAATCTTCTGCAAAATTATATTCACCCTACTAAAAAAACTCTTGTAAAAAAAGTATTAACTATAGTATCGGAAGGTCAGGTTGAGATAGATTCTAACGCTAGAGAAAGAATAGGAGAATTTTGTGATTATGGCAACAAAGGTGTAAAATCACAATTTAAGCACTCCAAAGGACATAAAGGACAGATTCTCTACTATAATGATAAAGGAGCGCTTAAGGTTATGCCTATCTACGCAAATATTAAAACAGATGATGTAAAGGTAGTTTTGCAGGATAGTGGATATAAACTTTATAATAAGGGAGAATTGTTCTACTCTGGTTGTCTTGTTGAAATTCCTAAAGAGTTTAAGGCAGGTGCAAAAAATTATCCTGCAGGGATTTATAAATTGAGAACAATGATGAGTGATGGTCAGGTCAAGCTAGAAAGTAGTACCGGGTTAGAAATATTATCCAGCGCCAAAAACCTTGCTGATGTTAAATTTAAAAAGCTAAAAAAGGATAAATAAATATGACTTATCATATTTTACATATAACAACACCGGGTTGTTATTTATCCGTGGAAAAAGGGTTTTTATTTTGCGAGTATAAAAACGGCGATATAAACAAAATGCCTTTTTCTGATATTAGAGCCGTTATTGTTACTGTTCAAGGCATATCCTTTTCAAACTTTTGTTTGGCAACTTTGCTTGAAAATAATGTTGTTATTCTCCATTGCAACAATTCTTATCAGCCTACGGGTTGGAGCGTACCGCTTGAGAGGATTGTAAGAACAAAAGTTTTTCATAATCAGATAGCACAAAATACGACTTTTGAAAAAAAATTATGGAAAACTATTGTCAAGCAAAAAGCATTAAACCAAGCAACCAACCTGAATTTAATCGGTTGCGAGAAACATAACCTATTTAATCTTATAAATAGACCTCTAATGAATGAAGCTAATATTGCAAGGCAATATTGGCAAAATTATTTTAGTATAATAGGGGCTGACGTCAATAGAGAATACAGAAATGCGCAGTCTTTTGAAAACGCTTGTTTGAATTATGGTTATGCTGTTATTAATACAATGATTTATCGTTCCATAATCATTCATGGATTAATAGCAGGACTTGGGATTCATCATATAGGTAAGTATAAAAGCACACCCTTGGTTTACGATTTAATGGAACCTTATAGAGCTTTTGTCGACTATTATTTTTATAATTTTCTCCAAGATTGCCCTGTAGAATATGAATTAGAAGACTTTAAATCTTGGTTCAAATATTTTGCAGATTGTTTGAAAAATTATAGAATAAAAATTAGCAATTTAAGCTATAAAATTATTGATTCAATAGATATTTACATAGAAAAAATTGCTGATGCATATATAAAATATGACTGTAGTGAAATATTTTTGCCTGATATTAACTTGCAATATTTACACAAAGATAAACATAAGAACAGAGAATATGAAGAGTAAATATCGTATGGGTTGGTTATTTGTATGTTTTGATTTGCCGGTTGTGGAAAAAGAAGACTTGAGAAAAGCAAACCATTTTAGAAAGGATTTGTTGAAATTGGGATACTTCATGTTGCAAAACTCCATATACGTACGTTCTTGTGTAACTTACGATAAAACTAATCAATTTATAAAAACTCTAAAAATGATAGCGCCCGACACAGGAAGCGTACATGTCTTCTACGTAACGGATGTACAATGGAGCAATTCTATTTGCATAGAAAACAGCTCTTATCATCATTCCAAATATAAGAAAAAATTGGGTGAAAATGCAGACAAACAGATGACACTTTGGTGATTTTATGATACCATGCCATTGTAACTGTTTAATTGTAGGAGTTGGAGAATGAGTTCTTTCGTATCATTTACATGTAGAGGAATTAACTATTCTCCGATCAATTCTGATTGGACTGTTAACTTAAAACAAATTATGAATTTATTATATAACAAATATTGTATTTTGTATATCCTATTATAACTTATTTTAAATTAACAGTAAATCAAAACTATATTAGTAGTTTTATGGAGACAGTTTATATTATAACTTATTTTAAATTAACAGTAAATCAAAACTACCACCTGAAACATGCGAGTATTTTGTCGATTATAACTTATTTTAAATTAACAGTAAATCAAAACAATGTCAAGCGACGATTTAAGCGAGTATCAATTATAACTTATTTTAAATTAACAGTAAATCAAAACCCTAAACACTGGGGCCATACGGTATGCAACATTATAACTTATTTTAAATTAACAGTAAATCAAAACACCCGCCTTTAACTCGTCTATCTGGCGTAATTATAACTTATTTTAAATTAACAGTAAATCAAAACGAACAAAAAGACCGATATATTTTAATTGATATTATAACTTATTTTAAATTAACAGTAAATCAAAACAATCCGTCTAACATAAGCGACCCGAACATAATTATAACTTATTTTAAATTAACAGTAAATCAAAACACTATTGAAGACATTAAGGCAACGATTGAGATTATAACTTATTTTAAATTAACAGTAAATCAAAACGCAGAATTGATAATAATATCATTTCCCGATATTATAACTTATTTTAAATTAACAGTAAATCAAAACTGGAACATAGTCACTTACATTAATTGTGTAAATTATAACTTATTTTAAATTAACAGTAAATCAAAACGTTGCGAAATTATATCAACCGATGTGGATTATAACTTATTTTAAATTAACAGTAAATCAAAACGGTAATTAATATCCAATAATTGATTACCCCATTATAACTTATTTTAAATTAACAGTAAATCAAAACTTTAAGGGGGGTAATATATAATATATATAATATTATAACTTATTTTAAATTAACAGTAAATCAAAACGTGAGTTTTTACGTGTAGACACTTTAAATTATTATAACTTATTTTAAATTAACAGTAAATCAAAACGTAAAGTGTACCATATTATATTACAATTAGATTATAACTTATTTTAAATTAACAGTAAATCAAAACATCCGTATGTACACAATACGCTACAATTGGATTATAACTTATTTTAAATTAACAGTAAATCAAAACCCCATATAGAAACCTCCTATTTAATTGTAAATTATAACTTATTTTAAATTAACAGTAAATCAAAACGTGCCATACGGTATGCAACCCGTCCAGACAATTATAACTTATTTTAAATTAACAGTAAATCAAAACGATACAGCAAACGGTGATATTGTAACAATCATTATAACTTATTTTAAATTAACAGTAAATCAAAACAAAAATTGCTTAGTTTATTAGCAAAAATTGATTATAACTTATTTTAAATTAACAGTAAATCAAAACATGTAGTAGATAGATGTTATTTATATTGATATTATAACTTATTTTAAATTAACAGTAAATCAAAACACAAAAAATTACGTAAACAACATAAGAAACATTATAACTTATTTTAAATTAACAGTAAATCAAAACATCTGCTACCGTCTTTTGTGTATTCTTTTTTCTTCTATCATAGTAACTAGCCCCTTGATTTTTCTAAAAAATAGTGTAGAATTAGAACAAAGGGCGGGGTGCTCGTAACACTCCTTTTAAAAACCCTACTTCAGAAGAGTTAGTAACATTATTAAAATGATTATTAACTCTTTTTCGCTTGTTAAGTTCTGCCGTTGAAATTCTTGGTAAAACTTGAAAACACCTCTAAATTTTGATATAATATACAAAAAGGGCTGATATGATTAAAAGATTTTTACTTACTGCAATTATTTTCCTTGTTGCCGGCGTTACTTTGGCGGACGAACAGCCTTATGCTATTAAAAATTACGGTACCGGATACGCTAAATTTTATTCCGACGGCTTAAGCATTTATTATTCTGACGCATTAGAGCAAAGACGCAAAGAAATTTTTGACGATTATTATGCGGCAAATACCCACTATGTCCGCACCGAATACGACGAGCACGGAAATAAAATAGAATACTTCAATTGCGTATGTGACCCGAGTTTAGATGCCAAATATATGGACACAAGAGAATATCAGGACTTAGTAAGGTGGCAAGAAGAGCAAAGAGCCAAAAGGCAAAGTATTCCGCCTGGGGTTATAAGTAACTTTAAGCCAAATTATCGCTAGGCTGCATATTTTTATTATAACTAACAGTAAATTAAAACAAAAAACCCTGGGCAATACAAAATTGTACAAAAAAATAGAATAACCTTTTGGACGGACTCGCTTTCCCGTCATCGGAGCTAAACTCCTGCTTGGCGACCGAGATTTTCCAAGCGTCAAAAAATTATTCTACGAAAACATTATACCACATTTACATAAATTTTAAACCCTAACAGCCCCTTGATTTTTCTAAAAAATAGTGTAAAATATAAATAAAGGGCGGGGTGCTGTAACACCCCTTTTAAAAACCCTAGTTCGTAAGAGTTAGTAACATTATTAAAATGATTATTAACTCTTTTTCGCTTGTTAAGTTCTGCCGCTGAAATTCTTGGTAAAACTTGAAAACACCTCTAAATTTTGATATAATGTACAAAAAGGGCTGATATGATTAAAAGATTTTTACTTACCGCAATTATTTTCCTTGCTGCTGGCGTTGTTTTGGCGGACGAGCAGCCTTATACTATTAAAAATTACGGTACCGGATACGCTAAATTTTATTCCAACGGCTTAAGCATTTATTATTCTGATGCATTGGAGCAAAGGCGCAAAGAAATTTTTGACGACTATTATGCGGCAAATACCCACTATGTCCGAACCGAATACGACGAGCACGGAAATAAAATAGAGTATTTCAGCGTTACAGGCGATTTCAGTAATTTAAACGCCAAGTATATGTCCACCAGAGAATATCAGGACTTAGTAAGGTGGCAGGAAGAGCAAAGAGCCAAAAGGCAAAGTATTCCGCCTGAGGTTATAAGTAACTTTAAGCCAAATTATCGCTAGGCTGCATATTTTTATTATAACTAACAGTAAATTAAAACAAAAAACCCTGGGCAATACAAAATTGTACAAAAAAATAGAATAACCTTTTGGACGGACGCCCTGTCCCGTCATCGGAGCTGTACTCCCGCTTGGCGAGGGCGATTTTCCAAGCGTCAAAAAATTATTCTACGAAAACATTATACCACATTTACATAAATTTTAAACCCTTGAAAGGAGATTTTAAAAAATATTAAAAGAAGAGCCGGAATAGTATTGGTATTTACAGATAACAATACTACCAGCACAAATCACCACAATTCATGCTCAACTCCAATCTGTTATAACTTATTTTAAATTAACAGTAAATTAAGTCTATTTTATTTGTGACATTCGCAAGTAAATATTGGATGATATCATAAAGAAGAAGTTTCCCTGGTGGGAATTTTTCACCAGTTTTTACACACCTTGCAATATGCACTACATTGTGTTATAATGTAGTGCAATGTAGTACAAAGGGTATAATGTGTCTTCAGAACAATTTTCATTGAGAATACCAAAGGATATTAAAAATAAGCTTGAAATACTTGCAAAAGCCACGGGTCGTTCAAAAGCTTTTATTGCTGTGGAAGCAATTGACAAATACATTGAACTTGAGTCTTGGCAGATTGAGGCTATTCAAGACGGAATAAAAGCTGTAGATGACAGTAAAACCGTTTCTATTAATGAGATTAAAAAAGAATGGGAGCTTTAATTAGTGGAAGTCAGGTTTACGGAATTAGCAGTGGAGGACTTAAGAAGTATAAAAAAATACATCTTCGAAAATAACAAAAAAGCCGCAAAAGAAGTTGTAGCAAATATTATTGAGAGTATAGAAACAATTATAGTTCCAAATCCAAGCGCAGGCAGAACAGGAAGAGTCTTGAGGACAAGGGAGCTTGTTATTACCAAATATCCCTACATTGTACCTTATCAAGTCAGATATAATGTAATTTATATATTACGGATTCTTCACACTTCAAGAAAATGGGAGTTGTAGCAATCGGGATGATAGGCTTACCCTTGGCGAAATGCAATGAGCCATAGGGGAGCGAATGCAACCTGCCTGTACTCTTTGAACAAAGTGAAATAGAGGACAGTGCTTGGTGCCACGATGTAATCGGGGCATCCATGAAAAAAAGACCCCTCTCGGAGTCTTCTAATATGGTCGGGATGACACGATTCGAACGTGCGACCCCCTCGTCCCAAGCGAGGTGCGCTACCAAGCTGCGCTACATCCCGATGTAATTTGTTATGTTGTCAATTGGCGTAACGCAGCTTGGTGAAATCTAAATAACGTTCGCTATTCGCTCACTAGTGCGCTACATCCCGAATAAGAAGTTAAGAAGGAAAGAAGCTGAGATGGAGAGCTTAAGTCTTCACTTCCCAATACTTCATCTTTGTTGGGTAGTTCTACCGTGCGGCATATTTGGATTTATGCCTACGGATTTTGGACTGGTTTATTTATTTTTCAATTAGACTTGCTTGTCAGGCTTGCCTGCTGCTAAGCTATAACCAGAAGCCCCACACCTTTAAGTCTATTATATGAATGGACAAAGTCAAGTGCATTTTATTTAAAATTATTGTACAATAATTCAAGAAAGAGGGAATATGGATAAAAAAATACTGATAGCACCATCTATACTTTCAGCGGATTTTGCTAATTTAGAGCAGGAAATTAAAAAGGTAGAAAAAGCAGGAGCGGATTTCATCCATATAGACGTTATGGATGGGCATTTTGTACCTAATATTACTATCGGCGCGCCTGTTGTCAAGGCGATTAAAAAAATAACCGCTCTTCCGTTGGATGTTCATCTTATGATAGCAAGCCCCGAAAAATTTTTGGATGATTTTATTAATGCGGGGGCGGATATTCTTACAATTCATTATGAAACGGTAACCAACCCCAAAGAGCTTTTGCAATATATCCGCAGCAAAAATATCAAAGCCGGAATTTCCGTGAAACCTCAAACTTTGCCCGAGGTTCTGGACGGGTTATATGATTATTTGGATTTAATACTTGTTATGACTGTAGAACCCGGGTTTGGCGGGCAGTCGTTTATAGAAGAATGTGCGCCAAAAATTAATTATTACAGCAAAAATACATCCGTGGAGTTTATTGAAGTTGATGGCGGTATCAACTATGAAACGGCAAAAATTTGTGTTAATAACGGTGCAAATGTTCTTGTTGCAGGTAACTATATCTACAAATCAGATGATATAGAAAATGCGATGAAATTGCTTAAAAATATTGATTAAATAACTTTTTGTTTGAGTTATAATTTACCTGTATAAAAAGGGAGTAAATTATGACAATGACAATGAGTTATGATATTAAAGACATAAACCTTGCAAACGCGGGCAAAAGACAAATAGATTGGGCATTTGATGACATGCCTGTATTAGCGCAAATCAGAGAAAGGTTTGAAAGAGAAAAGCCTTTTGAAAATCTTCGCTTGTCAGTGGGATGCCATTTAACAAAAGAAACAGCAAACCTTGCTATTACAATGCAAAAAGGCGGTGCCGATACTGTTTTAATAGCTTCAAACCCTTTGTCTACTCAAGATGATGTTGCAGCTGCTTTGGTTAAATATTACGATATGTCGGTCTATGGTTATGCAGGTGAGCCTTTAGAAACTTACCATGAGCATGTAAAAGCTGCGTTAAACCACAAGCCTCAATTGATAGTTGATGACGGCGGTGATTTGGTTGCCACAATTACTAAAAATTGGCGCCATTTAATACCCGATATCATCGGTTCTACAGAAGAAACAACAACAGGTATTGTGCGTTTAAAAGCTATGGAACAAGACGGTTCATTGCCGTTCCCTGCTGTAGGAGTTAATGAATCTTTGACAAAACATTTATACGACAACAGATACGGTACAGGACAAAGCGCCATTGACGGTATTATTCGTGCAACTAATATTTTACTTGCAGGCAAAACCGTTGTGGTTGTGGGTTATGGCTGGTGCGGCAGAGGTTGTGCTACAAGAGCAAGAGGAATGGGCGCTAACGTTATCGTAACAGAAGTCGATTCTCTAAAAGCTTTAGAAGCCGTAATGGATGGATTTAGAGTTATGCCTATGGCGCAAGCTGCTAAAGAAGGCGATATTTTTATCGCAATTACAGGTAATAAACACGTAGTAGACCTTCATCATATGTTAGATATGAAAAGCGGTGCTATGGTTTGTAATGCCGGACATTTTGATGTAGAGGTTAATATAGCTGCATTACAAGAAGAAACAGTTGAAATTAAAGATGTAAGACCTAACTTGGAAGAGTATATTCTTAAAAATGGCAAATCTATCCTTGTTTTGGGACAAGGCAGATTGGTGAATCTTGTTTGTGCAGAAGGGCATCCTGCCAGTGTAATGGATATGAGTTTTGCTAATCAGGCGTTGGGTATTGAATTTTTGTTGAAAAATAAAGGTAAACTTGAAAATAAACTTTACGTTTTACCTCAATCTTTTGACTATGAAATATCTCAACTTAAATTAAAATCCATGGGTGTAGAGATTGATTCGCTCACTCCTGCAATGGTTGAATATTTAAACAGCTGGAAAACAGGAACCTAGTATGAAGATACTTTTTGTAATTGATAATGTTGAATTTAAATATTTTGAATTTAACAGGCTTGTAACGTCATTTTGGCTGATAAAAGAGTTTATTTGCCGGGGATGTGAGCTTTCAATAACAACAAAAGACAGGTTGTATCTGGACAAAAACCGGCCAATGGCTATGACTTATGGGGTCGAGTTTAAAAATGATGATTTAGTTATGTCGGAAAAGTTCGGTTATGCTGACTTAAATACATTTCAAACCGTATTTTTCCGTCCCGACCCCCCTGTGGATATCAATTACATTAATGCTACATACATTTTAGACTATGTTGACCCTGAAAAAACACTTGTTTTAAACAGACCGTCAGGGATTCGCAGCGCCAATGAAAAAATTTATATAAACAATTTTCCTTCTATAGTTCCCGACAATATTGTTACATCTGATTCTTCTTTGATTAAAGACTTTTTGCACAGACATGGCGAGATTATAATTAAGCCTTTGAACCGTTGTTTTAGCAGCGGAGTATTTTACCTCAACACAGAAGATAAAAATATCAGTACTATTATTGCTTCTTCGACCAATTCCGGAACAACTGCCGTTATGGTTCAAAAATTCATCAAGGCAATAGAACATGGCGATAAACGTTTGATTTTTATTAACGGTGAGATTTTTCCCGAATGTGTCGTAAAAACCCACGGCGAGGATGATTTTAAATTTAACACTCATTCTGATAAATTCTTCAAAGAAGGAATTTTAAGCGAAAAAGAAAAATCAATAGCCTCTGTTATTGCGCCCAGAATGCTTGAGGATGGGCTGTTTATTGCCGGTTTGGATGTTATAGACGGCACGGTTATAGAGATAAATGTTACAAGCCCGTGTTTCTTTATTAAAGAAATAAATCATTTTACCGGCGGGTATCTTGAGAAAAAAATAGTGGATAAGTTAGAACAACTTATGCTATCATATCATGGCAAATAAACTAAAAAGGTAGTTGGAATGGCAGTTTTAAAAGTTTTAGTGTACGGCGATGAAAGATTAAGAAAGCCATCTAAAGAAGTTTCTAAAATTTCAAAAAAAATTACGGCGCTTGCCAAAGATTTGGTAGAAACAATGTACGCTTATGATGGAGTGGGACTTGCAGCTCCTCAGGTAGGTGAAAATATCAGAATGTTTGTAATTGATGTTTCACCTGAAGGCGCACCCAAAAAACCTTACGTTTTTATAAACCCGAAAATTATTAAAAAATCAGGAGCTTCAAGCTGTGCAGAAGGATGCCTCAGTTTTCCCGAGGTTTATACCGATGTAAGAAGATACAGCAATGTAACGGTTAAAGCCTTGGATTTGTACGGCAAGCATTTTGTGATAGAAGCTTTTGACGGTGAACTTTTATCAAGGGCTATACAGCATGAATTTGACCATTTGGACGGTAAACTGTTTGTAGACCACGCCCGCAACAGATTTGTCGCTGACGAAGAGTTGATTAGACACAATCTTCCGCCTATCCAACTTGATTATTTGCTCGAAGAAAAGGAACTTGAAGAGGAGATTGCTCAAAATGGAAGCCAACAAGAAGATTAAAGTTGTTTTTCTCGGAACTCCTCAAATAGCATGTAAGCCTTTGGCGTATTTGTTGGGCTGTGAAGATATTGAGGTTATGAGTGTAATTTCACAGCCGGATAAACCTGCGGGCAGAGGGCATAAGTTTTGCGCTCCGCCTGTGAAGGCTATGGTAGACGGGCAAATTGAGGTTTGTCAGCCTTTTTGTATACGAAAAGATGAATTTCTGATTGACAGTTTAAAGAACCTTAACCCTGATTTTTTAATAACAGTGGCGTTTGGGCAAATTCTATCGCAGGAAGTTCTGGATATTCCAAAATACGGAACCGTTAATTTGCATGCATCTCTTTTGCCAAAATACAGAGGGGCTAACCCTATAGCAAGGGCAATTGCCAATGGCGAAACAGAAACAGGTGTTACCACAATGCTGACAAGTATCGGAGTTGATGAGGGGCATATTCTGCAGGTTAGAAAATTTGGTATCGGACCTGATGATACAACATTAGATTTGGCGATTAAGATTGCCGATATAGGGGGTGAGATTTTGCATACTTCAATGATTGGACTTGCAAACGGCCATATAATACCTCAACAGCAAAATCACTCCGAAGCTACGTTTGCACCTAAATTCTCAAAAGAAGAATTTATTATAGACTTTAATAAATCTGCTCGGGAAATTCATAATTTAACAAGAGCGTTATGTCCAAGACCTAACTCTCAAACGACTTTTAACGGAGTTTTGTTAAAGATTACAGAAACAAAAGTTATAGACAGGCAAACATCAGCTTCGCCGGGTGAAATCATTCAGGTTGCAAAAGAAGGCGTATATGTAGCAACGGGTGACGGGGTTTTGCTCATATCAAGGATAAAACCCGAAAGCAAAAAAGAAATGAATGCTTTTGATTGGACTTGCGGTTCGTCTAGCTGTATAACAACAGGAGCAAGATTTAACTAAAATAAATCTATGATTGATAAAAATTAAGGAGTAAGAATAAAAAAATTACTAATCTTTGCCGTTTTATTAATGACCAAGTTGAAAATTTTAGATTTTTTACAGTAGATTGATATATAACTGAACGGAACTAGATATACAATATTGAAAAAACATCGTACAAGGGTTATTTAATATTATTAATCCTAGTATTTTTGCAGATATTATTTACAGGGTTGTACAAAATCAGTTAGCTTTATAAGACTTGAAAGACGATTTTGAGAAAGAGGCAGTAGAACAAGAGAATAAGTTCAAAAATTTTATTGATAAATATATTAAAGAAGAAAAAGCAAAAAGCAATATATGCCAACACATTATTTTAAAAAACCATTCTAAAAGGAGCTGTTTGTTTGTAAAAATACAACTAATAATTATACCAAAAAGTCAAGTTGAATTTTTAAGATAAATTTCGTTCTTTTACAAATCATATAATTTTAAGTATGATGTTCTAATATGTTTATCTTATTTTAAATTTTTGTAATAAAATAAGTTTTATAAATAGTGAGGGTGCTAAAATGATAAAAAAATCAAAAATCATATGTACAATTATTTTTATGCTCTTTTTGCAAGGATTTTGTGCAGAAGTTCACAGTCAAGACTCTATGACAAAATATAATGAATTTGTTAAACTAAATCCTAATGACCCTAAAGCCTACTATGATAGAGGCTTTGCAAGTGCACAGATTAAAGATTACAAAAATGCACTAAAAGATTATAACAAATCTGTTGAATTGAATCCTAATAATGCTAATACATATTTGAATAGAGGAATCATAAAGTCTGAACTTAATGATTACGCAGGTGCAATTGAAGATTATAATAAAGCTATTGAATTTAAACCTGATGACTTTTTAGCGTATTCTTATAGAGGAATTGCAAAAGCAAAATTGAATGATTATGAAAATGCTATAAATGATTTTAACAAAGCTGTTGAACTTAATTCTAAGTTTACTATGGCATATGTTGGTAGAGGACTTGCAAAAGTAGAAATAGAAGATAATAGTGGTGCGCTTAAAGATTTTAATAAAGCTCTAAAGTTGAATCAAAACATTAATTTTTTATATTTTCAACGAGGAATTACAAGAGTAGCACTAAAAAATTACAAAAGTTCTATAAATGATTTTAACAAAGCTGTTGAACTTGATTCTAAGTTTGCTATGGCATACGTTGGTAGAGGGCTTGCAAAATTAAAACTTAATGATTACGCAGGTGCGATTAAAGATTTTGATAAAGCTATTGAATTAAATTCTGAAAATATTGATATATATTCTAGTCGTGGAATTGCAAAGGCAGCCCTTAGAGATGCTAAAGGTGCGATTAAGGATTTTGATAAAGTTATTGAATTAAACCCAAATAAGGCTGATGCATATTACTTTAGAGGGCTTGAGAAAGCAAAAATTGAAGATTATAAAAATGCAACTAATGATTTTACTAAAGCTATTGAATTAAATCCTAATTATAGCGATGCTTATGCCGCCAGAGGGTTTGCAAAAGCAGATTTAAAAGACTATGCCGGTGCTATTAACGACCTTAAACATTCTAAAAATTTATTTTTGCAAAATGGCGATAAAAAAGGATATATACGAGTAATTAAGGCAATAAAAAAATTCCAAGCTTTAAATAAGGAAATTGGTTCTTAGTGGATTTTTATTGAAGTATAAGCTCTCAATGCAGGAGGATATGAAAATGACAGAAAAAAGAAAGTATCGTAATATATACTAATTATCCGTATAGTTTTTTTTAAGTGTATCTCAAGACTTTTTTACAGAAATAAAAAATGGTTTCAATGGCAAAATACGACAAAGCTGTTGAGCTAAATCCTAGAGATTCAAGTGTGTATTTTAAGAGTGGTAATGAAAAAATAGAAACCCAAGATTATAAAGGTGCGATTGAGGATTATACTAAAGTTATTCAATTAAAGCCTAATAATGCTGATGCTAATGTATATTTAAATCGATGAATTTTGAGAATGAAACTTGAAGACTAGAAAGAAAATACGATATTCTTAAACAGTAACATTAACTAAAATATTCTCTAATAAATTTCACTTTAATAGTAGTTATAATGATAAGTGTTAACATCATTATGCAACTCGGTATAATAAGTGCATTTTTAATGTTCATACTAAAGCCAAATAAGTCTATTAGCAAAAACAAATATGCTATCTTAAAAGCAAACACAGAAATAATTGCAATGTTTTCACTTAAAATATTGTCTTCTTTTAGTGCCATAAACATAAATGGTGCTGTTGATAATGTGAAGCATACTATACAAATAGGCACAAACTCACTGGGGTGCGAACTCATTTTCGTAAACATATTTAACACATAGAGCCCCCATCCTGCCATCACAATCAAGGTGTATAAGTTTCCAAGCAAAATAAATATATAAGTTAAAATTTCCAAATTTAATATTTTCATAAAAAATGTTAATGTTGCTAAAACAGGTGATAAAAAAATACCAATTAAAAATGGGGCAAACACAAGTGTTAATGTACCAGTAATTATAATATCCCAATTACCTAAAAGGGCAAGCCATATTATAGCAATAATTGGCAAAATTGTTTCTATAAATATCACTAAGGTTTGCATTATACTCAAAATTAAACTTTTTGATGTTTCTAACATTACTACCAACCAATATATTTACTAATTTGAATAACTAAATAATAAAAGTTATAGGCAATAATGTCAATTCCTTTAAATATTTTTGTAGAATTTGACTGATAAATTGTAGTATACATTCTACAATTGAATAATGGGTATCAAGAAAATATAAAAATAAGGGGCTAAATAAGAAAACTTAATTCATGATAGGATTGAAATATGTTTAAATACAGCAAATTAAGCTAATACAAAATAAGAAAAATCATTTTTTACTTTTCTAAAGATTTAACAGCTACTCAAGTAGCTGAAATCCTGAAAATCAGCAGAGTTACAATAAATCGATATTACAAGCTTTTTAGAGAGAAAATCGTTGACTATTGTGAAGCCCAAAATGGCTTTGAAGGTGAATTAGAACTTGATGAGAGTTATTTGGGTGGTAAGCATCACAAAGGGAAAGAGAGAGGTTCAGAGAATAAGATACCTGTTTTTGGCATTTTAAAACGCAATGGTAAAATCTATCCTCAACTCATCCCAAATTCTTCATCGGAAACGCTCCTAGCCATCGTAAAAAGTAAAATTAAGCTTGATTCAGTAGTCTACACAGATAGCTTTAGAGCTTACAATCATCTGGTAATAAGTGGCTATAAGCACTACCGTATCAATCATTAAGCAGAGTTTTACAGGCTGTATAACAGCAGGTGCTAAATTCAGCTAAACCAGCTCTTTTTTTAAAAGAGGGAAGCCCATTTCTTTTCTTTGCTCTACATATAATGCTGCGGATTCAGAAGCAAGTTTTCTTATCCTGTTTATATAATTGGTACGTTCGTCTTTGCTTATTACCCCTCTTGCATCAAGTAGGTTGAAGGTGTGAGAACACTTTAAAATACAGTCGTACGCAGGTAATACAAGCTTTTGTTCCAAGCAGTTTTGAGCCTCTTGGGAATAAAGGTCATAAACCTTAAATAACGTATCAGCATTTGAATATTCAAAATTATATTTTGATTGTTCAACTTCGTTTTGATGGTAGATTTCACCGTATTTAATTTCATTATTCCACATTATATCATATACGTTATCTACATTTTGCAAATACATAGCAATACGCTCGAGCCCATAGGTTAATTCTAAGGCAACAGGTTTAATTTCAAGTCCGCCAACTTGTTGAAAATATGTAAATTGGGTTACTTCCATACCATCAAGCCAGACCTCCCAGCCTACGCCTTTTGCACCCAAGGTAGGTGATTCCCAATTATCTTCTACGAATCTGACATCATGTTTAGACAAGTCTATTCCCATAGCCGTTAATGATTGCAAGTAAAGTTCCTGAGCATCTTTAGGCGATGGTTTTAATATAACCTGATATTGAAAATAATGCCCCAAACGATTTGGGTTTTCACCATAGCGAGCATCTGTAGGACGTCTACACGGCTCTATCATTGCGGTATTCCAAGGCTCAGGTCCCAACGAACGTAAAAAAGTAGCAGGATTCATCGTACTTGCTCCTTTTTCTATATCGTAAGGATGTTGAATTATACATCCATAGTCAGACCAAAATTTTGTTAAATTTAAATATAGCTCTTGAAATGATAAGCCCATCTTTTTTCCCTTCTTATTTACTTTCAGCTTTTTTATTTTCTTTCGGTGTTAAAATAACCACCTTGTCCACAAGCACCCAAGGGTCACCCAAGGCGGTAGAAAACACTTTTCCGTAGACTTCTATTTTATCGTTATTTTCTATGTTTATAAGCTCTTTTTCTGCATAATCTCGTTTAATAATGAGTTTAAGCTCTGAAAGAGGTATATCGTATTCTTTCACATCGTTTCTTTTGATTAAAAAAGAAATATAATCTTTTGATGACATGTTAACGGGTTCATAGTCTAAGCCTAACGTTGAAAACTTATCAAAACTGGCGTTAATTTTTATTTTCTTGCTGAGATAATTCTTAGGTTTTAGCACCAAGTCGCTTTGTCTTACTTCACAAGTCTGTGCAGTCTGTTGAGGTTTTGGAGTTGGTGTTGTGCTTTGTGATAAAACTATTGTATTAATGCTTAATGCCAGCGTTGCAACTAATATAACTCTTTTTAACATGATTAATCCTTTATAATTATCATATTTAGATATTTTAAACTAAACAAAATAATTACGCTATTACCCCTAATTGCAGTTTTATGTATAACTAAATCAGAGATAATAACAAGTCTTTGTTAATTTGAGAAGTTTGAGATAGTAAGGAGACTCCTGCATTTCTTAAAATCTGAGACTTAGTCAGTTTAGAAGAAGAAGCTGCTATATCTGTGTCCATTATTGCAGATTCAGAAGAACTATAATTCAGTTCCCTTGTCAGCTGCAGGCTCAGTGCGGAATTCAGCCTGTTTTCATAAGCGCCGAAGCCCGAGCGTTTATTGCTTATTTTCTTTATAAGCGCATCTATTTTATTAAGGCTATCCAAGGCGGCAGTTGCTGTTGCCAAATTTACCTTGAAATCACCTAAAGTAAAGCTGCAATCAATATAAAGCACATTGTCATCCCCGGAATTCGCTCCTACTTGAAGCCGCATTCCTTTCGGCGGATTTGGCGGCGGTTCTACAAACAACTTTAATTGCGGTGGATTAAAGTCATAATCATAATTACCTCCCAGGAATGTTAAATTCTTGGAATTACTAAAGAAAGAAGCCTTCTCATTTTTTGCCCGGGTATCATCTAATGTAAATCCTGTCCCGACACTGGTAGATTTGCCTGAAGATTCAGATGACCAATGGTTATTTGATATTGCAGATATATTTGATGACGTAATGTTTCCTATAAAACCTCCTGAGCTGCTTGATGTAGCTAAAACCCGGGACGTCGAGTAAGAATTAACTAGTGTAGGAGTTGTTGCATTTATAGACCCTATCAAGCCCCCTATATTACTGCTGGTTGGTGTAGCCCCTGATACAGTTCCTTCGCTGTAGCAATTTTCTATTCTGGGTACATTGCCATGCAATGCACCGACCAGACCGCCTGTATCTTGCCCCCCCGATACATCAACGTTTGCATAACTATTTATAATACGAGCCGATGCCAGCATTCTTCCCGTTATTCCCCCTATTTGATTGCCTGTTCCGCTTACTTTTCCTGTTACATAGCAATTATCGATTGTACCGGAGTCAAAACGACCCACAAGTCCTCCTAGAGTGCTTCCTCCTGATATATTTACATTTGTTAAGGCAAGGTTTTTGACCGTACCCATCAAATCGCCTATAAAACCTTTATAGCTGCCACTACTACATGTTAAATTATCTATTTTATAACCGTTGCCATCAATAGTGCCTTTAAACGCTGTAGCATATCCGGGAGAAATAGGTTCCCATTCCTTTCCTGCAAGGTTAATGTCGCTCATAAGGACATAAACCTTATTGCTCTCTGTTTGGGTATTTTTTATAGCTTCAAGCTCAGCTCTTGTGTTGATTAACACAAGATTGCCGGAAGCCTTTGCTGAGGCATACTCTGCTTCTACCTGCTCAACGGTTTTATGGTTGGGGTTGTTTTCAGCAGGGGTGTTATTACCTGAAATACCGCCTGTTTCGGCAAAGATACTACGTCCGCTAAAACTTGTACTTTTTTCTATATTTCTCATCTCGGCAACCAGTCCCTCTGCCTCTTGCTGCATCGATGAACGTTCCTGTGAACTGTAAGTTCCGTTAGCGCTTCTTAGCGCTAATTCTCTTACCCTTGATATAAGATTGCTCATATTGCCAAGCGCATTATCTGCTGTGCCTAGAATGTTTATGCCGGTTAAAGTATTATTATATGCCTGCTTTGTCCCGCTGGTCTGAACAGAGAAATTTGTTCCAGCATAAAGCCCCGCTGAATCATCTTTTGCCGAATTTACTTTTAAACCTGTGGATAAGTTTTGAATTGTAGCCGCAACTCTTTTATCAGCGCTTGTTATGCACTGTTGAATCTTCGTGTTCAAACTGTTAGTTACGATACTAATCATATATCCCTATCTTTAGTTTTTGTATTTTTGCCCATGGGGCACCAGAGGGCACAGTTAGCCCATATAAGCAGTTTATCACGTGTAAGTACTGATTTTTATCCTCTTTTTGTAGGATTAAACTGCACGGAAAATATTAAAAACGCTTTTCTTTGTTAAATATTATTAAAACTTTGTACAAAAAATACAGATGTATGTTAGAATTGAAAAACAAATCATTTAGCTTGGAATAGGGGGATATCAGTGAGTTTGGATACTTTAAAAAAATTAACTTTAAGTGAAAATGCAATAAAAGTTTTAGAAAAGAGATATTTAAAAAGAGATAAAGAAGGGAATGCTACAGAAACTCCGCAAGAATTATTTTATCGTGTTGCTTCTACCATAGCTGCCGCTGATTTACAATATAATGTTCCTCAAGCCGAAGTTGATGAACTTACTAAAAAATTCTACGAGTGTATTACAGACCGGTATTTTATGCCAAACAGTCCTACGCTTATGAATGCCGGAAGAGAATTGGGACAGCTTAGCGCATGTTTTGTTCTTCCTGTTGAAGATTCTTTGGAAAATATTTTTGAAACTATTAAAAATACGGCTTTGATACACAAAAGCGGTGGTGGTACAGGGTTTAATTTTTCAAGATTAAGACCTAAAAATGATGTTGTTCGCTCTACTATGGGTGTGTCATCAGGTCCGATTTCTTTTATGGAAGTATTTAATGCCGCAACGGAAGCTGTTAAACAAGGCGGGACAAGACGCGGTGCCAACATGGCAATTTTAAGAGTTGACCATCCCGATATTTTAGATTTTATTGATGCTAAGTTTGATGGCAATAAATTAAACAACTTCAATATTTCCGTAGGCATTACGGACAAGTTTATGGAAGCTGTTTTGGCAGGCGAAGATTATGAACTCATTCATCCTAATTCTAAAGTTTGTGTCCAAAAAATCAGCGCTAAAAAAGTTTTTGACCTTATAGTTGACCATGCCTGGAGAAACGGCGAACCGGGTATTGTATTCCTTGATAAGATGAATGCAGATAACCCTACACCTCAATTAGGACCTATAGAGTCAACTAATCCTTGCGGAGAAGTACCGCTATTGCCTTATGAAGCCTGTAACCTCGGGTCAATCAACCTTGCAAGAATAATTGAAGAAAAAGACGGACAAAAGGTTATAAACTGGGATAAACTGGCAGAAGTTACAAAATTGGCGATTCATTTCCTTGATAATGTTATTACGGTTAACAATTATCCGCTTCCCAAAATAGCCGAAATGGTTACGGGAAACCGTAAAATCGGGCTTGGTGTAATGGGCTGGGCTGATATGCTTATGATTCTCAATATTCCTTATAACAGCGAAGAAGGAACAAAGTTGGCTTCTCAAATTATGGAGTTTATTGATTATCATTCAAAAGTTGAAGCTATTGAATTGGCTAAGATTAGAGGAAGTTTCTCAAGCTTTAAAGGTAGCATTTATGACAATAAAAACTTCTTATACAACAAATACAAAGGAAAAGGCGCAGGCTTGATTTCTGATGAGCAATGGACTGATTTGGATGCGCAAATTGACAAATTCGGTATAAGGAATGCTACAACAACTTGCATTGCGCCAACAGGTACAATTAGTATGATAGCAAGTGCGTCAGGCGGGGTTGAACCGTTATTCGGGCTGGTTTTCTTAAGAAATGTTATGGATGGAACTTTGATGTACGAAGTTAACCCCATCTTTGAAAAACTTGCAAAAGAAAGAGGCTTCTACTCTGAAGAATTAATGGCTGAGATTTCCGAAAAAGGAACTGTTCATGGAAACTCAAGAGTACCGGAAGATATTCAGCATGTGTTTTCAACGGCGCATGATGTTTCTCCCGAATGGCATGTGAAAATGCAGGCTGCGTTCCAGCTTCATACAGACAATGCTGTTTCTAAAACAGTTAACTTTGAAGAGCATGCTACAAGAGAAGATATTGAAGAAACATACTATCTTGCTTATAAATCTAACCTGAAAGGTATTACGGTTTACAGAAATAATTCAAGAGTTTTCCAACCTATGAATATAGAGAAAAAGGAAACGATTGAAGAAAAACTCGCTAATATGACAGATGCTGTAGATGTTAAAACAGAAGAAGAGCCTAAAGCGGTAGAAGTTCAGTATGCAGGCGAGGTAAAGGTTAAAAATTGCCCTGAATGCGGCAATAAAATAGAGTTTTCTGAAGGCTGCTATATCTGCCTAAACTGCGGACATTCAGGTTGCAGCTAAGAGGAAGCTTGACAGCTGGGAGGCTGGGATTAGGCTTAATAGGTGAAGCGGTGCGCCCGGGGGCGAAGGGTCATGGGCGAAAATACTGTCATGCTTGAGGAGCGGAGCGAGTTCAGCATCTTACCGATTTTGTTCTTAAGCTACTAAGTTTATGTAGGTTGGGTTTTAACCCAACTTATTTGGCTACACAAAAAAACTACTAAATAGTAACAAAAAAAAAGCTACTAAATAGTAGCTTCTACATCACATAATCTTGGGAGGAGATTTGGGGATTGTTTGATACATGCATATAATACCTTTAGCATGGCTTTTGTGTATAGTTTTTTTTGCAAATGTTACAAAAGATTTACATTTGTTTTTAAAAAAATATGAAACAAAGCCGTAACGATAAGGTTTTGTATTTTAAGATCTTTTGTCAATAGTTCACATGGTTACTCAATATTTTTTACAAATACTTCTTGCGGCTAAAATACCCGAAGAAGAAGCTTGTAATAATCCTCTGGTAACACCGGCGCCATCGCCTATAGCGTACAAATTCTTTACCCCCGCTGTTTCAAGTTCGTTAGAAAGAGGAACTCTTGAACTGTAGAATTTAACCTCTACACCGTAAAGCAGGGTGTATCTTGATGCTACGCCGGGCGCAATTTTATCAAGCGCATACAGCATTTCGGTAATGCTTGTAAGGTGTCTGTGAGGCAGTACTAAACTTAAATCGCCGGGTGTTGCAGACTTAAGTGTCGGTTGGATTATGCTTTTGTTAATTTTTTCAACCGTAGAGCGCCTGCCTTCAAGTAAATCACCAAACCTTTGCACCAGTACTCCGCCTGCAAGCATGTTAGCAAGTCTTGCTATATGCTGGCCGTATTGTATAGGTTCTTTAAAAGGCTCGGTGAAGCTCTTGCTTACAAGAAGCGCAAAATTCGTATTCGGAGTTTTCTTATTTGCGTAGCTATGGCCGTTAACTGTAGAAATACCATTATAATTTTCGCAAACAACTTCACCCATAGGATTCATGCAAAAAGTCCTGACCATGTCCTTGAATGTCGGGGCATAGTAGATAAGTTTGGATTCATACAGCTTATCAGTCAATTCTTGCATAACAGGCGCGGGAAGTTCTACCCTTACACCTACATCGACAGCGTTGTTTATTAAATCTATTTTCAGTTTTTTGAATTCTTCGCTTAACCAGTCAGCTCCTTCTCTGCCCGGGGCTACTATTACATTCTCACTCTCATAGGTTGTGCCTTTTTCTGTAATAATTCCTTTTACCACACCGTCTTTTACTATAAGGTGTTTAGCTTTTTCATTATTAATGATATCCACTTTGCTCATCAAGTCATCTTGCATGCTTTTAAGTACGGTTAAACTTCTCTCTGTTCCCAAGTGTCTTACCGGAGAGTAAATAAGTTTCAGTTCCGCCATAGTTGCTTTTTTGGCTATATCTTCAACATCTTTGTTATTAGTGCCGTAAACCTCTTCTGTAGCGCCGTATTTTAAATAGATATTATCTGTGTATTTCAATAATTCTTCTACTTCATATCTTGGCATATAATCGCCAAGATTTCCGCCTACATCGGGCGTAAGTGTTAGTTTACCGTCAGAAAAAGCACCAGCTCCGCCCCATCCGCAGAGTAAACCGCATTTTATACAGCTTGGGCAGCTCTTTGCCCCTTCTCTTATGAGGCATTTTCTGTTTTCTATTTTGGGTCCTTTTTCTATTATTAAAATTTTAAAATCGGGTTTTAATTTGACAAGTTCCAACGCAGAAAAAATCCCTGCCGGACCTGCGCCTATGATAATCGCATTATACACGCTCTTCCCCTTGGTGGTATCCTACGACTTTATGATACTAAAAAAGTAAATATAATAAAAGGGAAGAATATGTAAAGATTTATTGAATTAACCTCATAGCTTCTTCAAGGAGTTGTTTGTTTGTTGAAATCAATTTATTTGAAAGTTCCATTTGCATTTTTGCCTGTTGATAGTATGCAATGTTTGTTTTAAAGTCAACGTTTGATTGTTCTATTAAACCGCCTCTTACCTGGGCATTTCCTATAACGGGTTTGCCTGATTCTTCGGTTTCTACATATTCGCCTTTTTGTATATTAAGAAGCCCTTCAGGGTTATTAAAATTGTGTATGGCAACCTTATACAGAGGAGTTTTGAGTTTTCCGCCATCTGATTTACCGTATAAAATTCCATTGCCGCCAAATTCAAATTCGTCATATTTTCCTAAATATTTACCGTTAGAGGGGTCTATCCATAATTTTATGTCGGTCGTCGGCATACTTGCCACATCACCTTCCACCTCTGAAGAATTGGAGAGGACTTTGCCTTCATCGTTCAGGATATAACCTTGTACTCTGGCGCCGTTTTTTGTTTTATACACACCTTGTGCATCAAATTGAAATTCTCCCAGCCTTGTATAGACGGTTTGTCCTTTGTCATTTTTAGTTACAAAATAGCCCTGACCTTCAAGAAAAATGTTTTCAGGGGCGGTGCCGGGAAGTGATTTCCCCTGGTCTGTTTTCATTCCGAATGTATCCACGTATGTACCGCCTAAAAATGTATTAAAACGAAATTGGTTTTCTCTGTAGCCCGGGGTGTAGATGTTGCTGAGGTTTTCCGCCAAAGCATCCATCCAGTTGGAGGTAGAACGTTGAGTGTTTAGCGCTGTAATAAATCCGTCATTCATCGTTATTTTTCTCCTTATCTTCCTTGTTTTGTTTTTGTTGGTTGTATTGTCTGTAATTTAATTCGTTATAGGGTAAATTTTCCGAGTCGAATTTTGCCTTTAATTCAGGAAGCGCATTTCTTAAAATCACTTCCATTGCTTTGTCATTAGGAATAAAATCCGCTGAAATTCTACCGTCTTTGCCTATTTTTAAAATTACCGAGGTATCATTGCCAAAATCTAATCTTACGGGTCTGTTTGTTTGATATGCCGCTTCTATGGCATTAAACAGGGTCTTTGAAACTTCTATGCTTTTGTAGCTTATCTGATTTTCTACGTTATTAACGCTTATAGTTGCTTTTTGTGTATTGGTGTCTATTGATTGTATTGATATATCATTTTTTTGGCTTAGCTGCATAAATACTCTTATGTCATCTGAGTTTAGCGAAGATAAATTCACGTTGAATTTGTTTGATATTTTTTTATCTGAAAATTTTTCGTTATCTTTAACGGAAAAATCAAAATTAAATTGAGAAGAGTTTATATGTTTTAAATAGTCCAGATATTGATAGCCTTCTTTAAATTTATTTTCTTCATTTCCTTGGAGCAGTTCCTCGGTCAATGCAACATTAGGGTCGCCTTCGCCGTCTTCACCTTGCATTTTTTGGATTTCAGCCAGAAATACTTCGTTATTGGTATTGCAAGATGATGAAGAATAGCCGGTCTTATCTCCGAAGCTGCTTATTTTATTTTTGTTTATGTCTTCAATATTCATCGTCGTATTCCCTTAACTTTAGGAGTTCTTCCAACTCAAGCTCTTCTTCTTCTTTTTCCCTTGTTAATCTGAAATGTTTTATAGCGCCGACCTCATCCAATCGCTTCATTTCAATCCTTTTTTCTTCCGCCAGGTACTCTTCTTTTTTCTTTTCTTTGTGTTTTTCGAGTACTTTTACACCTTGTTCGTATTCTGTCAGTGTTTCTCTTTCTTGTTCAAGTATTTTAATTGCCTTTTGCTTATCTTCTTCAAGTTTTGCTATGAGTTCATGCAAGTGCTTAATGTATCTGTCGTAAGTTTCCATCATTATATGCTGTGCATGGCGCATATTTTCCTGAACAGAGTATACCTCCTGTTTTTTTTCATCGATTTGGGCTTGTATTTGTGCTACTTTTTGTTCTGCCCTTTTGACTACTTCTATTTGCTCATCTCGTTTTGTAATCCTGAAATTTAAGACTTTTTGCAAATTGTACACAAAAGGCATTTGACAAAACCCGCCTACTATTACCCTAGTGTATTATGGACTTGTTTGTATATCTTGACCACATACATTTACTGTATTTTATTAATGATTTGTTATAAAAAATCAAATATTTGTTTTTAAGGCTTTAATTACCGCTCTTGTTCTGTCTTCTACAGACAGCTTTTGCAAAATGCTGCAGATATGCGCTTTAATGGTATGAATACTTACAGATAGTTTGTTTGACATTTCCAAATTTGTTAAGCCTTCACACATAAGCTTTAGCACACTTTTCTCTCTTTCTGTCAAACAGTATTTATTTATATTTTCAAAATCATTATGCCTTCCCGTACAAAGGGTATCAATAACTATCTTTGAAACGGCAGGGTCAATCCATAAAGCCCCTAAATTAACCTGTTCTATAACCTTCAGGAGGTTCATTATGTCTATTTCCTTGTTGCAATAGGCACTTGCACCGCTTTTTAAGGCATCTGTTACGTCTTCTTTTGTTTTATGCGAAGTTAATATAACAATTTTAGTCTGATTGGATAATTGTTTAATTTGCTTTGTAAGCGTAATGCCGTCCATATCAGGCAGCCCCAGATCAATTATAGCAATATCTATTTTTTTATTATGACAATACTCAATGGCATCGGCTGCATTTTGAGCTTCAAAAATCTCCCCGATAAAATCCTGCTCTTTAAATACAGTTTTTAACCCAAACAAAGTCAATGAATGATCTTCAACGATTAATACATTAACAGAATTTTTTTCCATGCGGACACTAACCAATTTTAAAACTAACATAATGATACAAAAGAAATAGGTTTAAAACAAGCTGAATTACTTAAGGATTTTCTTTAAATATTTCGCCGTGTGGGAGTTTTTGATTTTTGCTACCTCTTCCGGTGTGCCTTGGGCAATTATATATCCGCCTTCATCTCCGCCCCCGGGACCTAAGTCTATAACCCGATCTGAGGCTTTTATCAAATCAAGATTATGTTCTATTATTACTACAGTATTGCCAAAGTCTGCCAATTTTTGCAGGATTTCATTAAGTTTATCCAAGTCATACCAGTGCAGCCCCACGGAAGGTTCGTCAAGCAAATACAGCGTTTTGCCCGTGCTTCTTTTATTTAATTCGGCAGCAAGTTTTACCCGTTGAGCCTCTCCGCCTGAAAGTGTTGTTGCGCTTTGACCCAGTTTTATGTAGTCTAACCCCACATTGTAAAGCGTCTGGAGTTTTGCTGCTATCCTGGGGATATTTTGGAAAAATTCCAATGCTTCTTCTACAGTCATATTAAGTACATCATAAATTGATTTGCCTTTATATTTGACTTCAAGCGTTTGCGCGTTGTAGCGTTTGCCTTTGCAAACATCACAAGGGATGTATATGTCTGAGAGGAAATTCATTTCTATTTTTATAATGCCGTCGCCGCTGCACGCTTCACATCTGCCGCCTTTAACGTTAAAGCTAAATCTGCCTGCTTTATATCCTCTTGTTTTGGCTTCGGTTGTTCTTGAAAACAAATCCCTGATATGGTCGAAAACTCCTGTGTATGTAGCAGGATTACTCCTTGGGGTTCTTCCGATAGGAGATTGGTCAATGTCTATTATTTTGTCTATATTTTCAAGCCCGTTTATTACTTTAACACCCTGAGGTTTGGGGGTATTTTTTCTCAATTTGTGAATGGCATATTTATCCAGTATGTCAAAAATCAAACTGCTTTTGCCTGAGCCGCTTACCCCTGTTATCGTTGTTATTGTTCCGAGCGGGATTTTGACATCTATATTTTTAAGGTTGTTTAAATTTGCGCCTATAATTTCTATAAATTCTCCGTTTCCGCCGCGGCGTGAAACCGGTACCGGAATGAATTTTTCGCCGCTAAGATATTTTCCTGTTATAGATTTTTTTGCGGCTATAATATCTTCAACCGAGCCTTGAGCCACTATTTTGCCGCCATGGATACCTGCTTTTGCCCCTATATCAATTATCCAGTCGGATTTTCTAATGGTTTCTTCGTCATGTTCAACCACTATTAAGGTATTTCCAAGGTTTCTAAGCCTCACCAAAGTTTTTAAAAGTTGCTCATTATTAACCTGATGGAGTCCTATACTTGGCTCATCAAGCACATACAACACCCCCGAAAGTCCTGACCCGATTTGAGTGGCAAGCCTTATTCTCTGGGCTTCGCCGCCTGAAAGCGTCCCTGCCTGCCGGTCTAAAGATAAATAATCAAGTCCTACATCAATCAGGAATTTCAACCGTTCTCTTGTTTCTTCCAAAAGCTGCTTTGCAATGGAGAGTTTGTAGTTATCAAGCTTTAACATAAGTGAAGATATAAATTCATAGCTGTATTTTATGGGCAGGATACACACATCATGGATTGATAAATCTTCTATTTTAACAGCCAGTGCAAATTCTGACAGTCTGGCGCCTTTGCAGGCGCTGCAGGGGATAGCGCTCATGTATTTTTGAACTTCACTGCGAATAAGTTCGCTGTTTGTACCCTCATAGCGGTTGGTAAGGTACGGAATAACGCCTTTGAATCTGGTCTTGTATATTTTTCTTTCTCTTCTTGCAAAGTCATCATGCGACATTAAGACTTTTCTGTCGCCGCTGCCGTATAGAATAATATTTTGTTCTTCTTCGCTTAGTTTTTCAAAAGGTGTATCAAAGTCTATATTGAATTCTTTTGCTACGGATAAAAGCACGTCCGTGTAGTAGGGGTTTCCTGTTCTTGCCCATGGATAAATCGCACCTTCTCTAAGGGATTTGGTTTTATCGGGAACTATTAAATCAGGGTCTATTTTTAAATGTACGCCTAATCCGCCACACTCCTGACATGCTCCGTATGGGCTGTTAAAGCTGAATATTCGCGGTTCAAGTTCATCAAAAGACAAGTCGCATTCAGAGCAGGCAAGTTTTTCAGAGTATATTTTTTCTTTGTCGTCTTTTAATATTTTAACTATGCCGTTTCCTTTTTTTAAAGCTGTTTGTACGCTTTCTGCAATACGCGATTTTGCGCTTTCTTTCAGTATAATTCTGTCTATCACAACATCAATGTTGTGTTTTTTATTTTTATCGAGTGTTATTTCGTCAAAATCAAGGTTGTATATTTCGCCATCAACGCTTACTCTGGCAAAACCTTCTTGTTTTAGTGCGCTGAATGTAGCGGTAAATTCTCCTTTTTTGCCTTTTGCTACAGGAGCAAGTATTTGAAATTTTGTGCCTTCCTGCATCAACATAATACTGTCGGTTATTTCATCTAAAGTTTGAGGTTTGATAGGCTTGCCGCATTTCGGGCAGTAAGGGGTGCCTATCCTTGCAAATAAAAGCCTTAAGTGGTCATAAATTTCCGTTATAGTACCTACAGTTGAACGGGGGTTATTATTTGCGGCTTTTTGGTCGATTGATATCGCAGGGCTTAAGCCGTCGATGCTTTCTACTTCAGGCTTATCCAACTGTCCCAAAAATTGGCGTGCATAGGTACTCAGGCTTTCTATATATCGTCTTTGACCTTCTGCAAAAATTGTATCAAACGCCAAGGTGCTTTTACCTGACCCGCTCACTCCCGTAAAAACTACTATTTGGTTTTTTGGTATTTTTACGCTTATATTTTTCAGGTTATGTAAAGAAGCATTTCTTACCGTTATAAAATTTTCTTGAAAGTTATTCATAACAAAATATTAGCATAGAGAATATTTAAAAACTTGAATTTTTTCAAATATTTATTAACTTTGCATTTGAGGAATAAAATTGTTATAATTATAGTAGTTGAAAAAGGATTTTTTATATGTCATTGGATGGACTTACAAATGCAAATTTTGCTTTATACAGACCCGTAGCGCCTTCCGAAACAGCCCATCAGGCGGAAGTAGAGTCTAAACAGCGTGCGGAAGTTTATTTGAAAACGGTAGAGCAGGCGGAAAAAGACGCTAAAATTAACCCTGATGAGAAAAAAGAAAAGGATAATAAAAAGAAACAGCTTGCGATAAAGAAAACCAACGAACTTATAGAGCAGGATGATGACGAAAAAATTCTGGAGCTTACATTAGAGGACGGCGAGTCTGTCGAAGAATTAAAGTACACCGTAAAATTCAACTCGGTAAAAAAAATTATAGAAATGATAGACGTTACTACGAACAAAATCATACAAGAAGTTAGTCCTGAAGAGCTTTTAATGGTGTTAGATAAAGCTAAAAGCGCTTCCGGAATGTTTGTTGATAAAAAGATTTAAAATACATCGAACGGAGTATCAAGTTTTTTAAGATTTGTCCGATATATAATTATAATCTTATAAGAGGAATTTATGAATTCATACAACCCTTACATAAAACAGTATAAACAAAACTCGGTTTTAACGGCATCGCCGGAAACAGTTCTTATTATGCTTTATGACGGTGCGATAAATTTTTTAAATCGTGCTAAAGTTTCTATGGATAATCGTGAAATAGAAGAAACACACAATAATATTGTTAAAGCCCAAAGAATTATAACAGAGTTTATGAACACTCTTGATATGAAAAACGGCGGTGAAGTTGCAGAGAATTTATTCAGGCTTTATGATTACCTAAGCCACCGTTTAATACAGGCAAATGTAAAGAAGGATTCTTCGATGCTTGATGAAGTTATTGCACATTTGAGAGAGCTCAAGCAAACCTGGGAGCAGGCAATAAAAATTGCGGCAGGGGAAGAAAAAGAAAGTTTGATTGATAAAGACTTGATAAACAGGAGTGCTTAGGGATGAATTATGAAGAGTATAAAAGCCTTTATGAAGCTATTTTGGAAAAAACCGAAATAGTTGAAAAACTGTGTAAAGAAAAGAAATTCGATGATGTAAAAGAACCTTTTGAACAGCGTTATGATATGGTTGCCAAACTTGCGGATTCTCAATTTAACCTTGAAGAACTTGATGAGGAAAAGTTTGAATATATTCTTAAGCTTACAAAAATAATGAAAGAAAAAAATGAATTTATTCTCAAAGCAATGCAGCTTCAAAAAATGGAGATTAAGAAAGAAATTTTGGGTGTAAAACAAGAACAGGATGTCATAGACGCTTATCAAATTAAATCTACCGAAAAAACCGGCAACAGTATATTTGATATTTAATTGACGCTATTCGTTATCAACACACTTGGTTAGATTTCTTGGTTTATCAATATCTGTATGAATAAGCTTTGCGGTTTCATAGGCTATCAGCTGCAAAGCTATTAAGTTTAAAAACGGAGTGAAAATTTCTATAACAGGCGGGATTTCAATAGAGAATTTGTTCTTTAATCTTTCTTCAATGAAACAATCATTTCGGGTTTTGATTATAATTGTATTGGTTTTTCGTTTAGTTTTGATTTGATAAATGTTATTTAAAAGTAAATCATAATTTTCCTGAGTATCTGTAGGTTTATTGCAGATTGCTATAATAGGTACGGTTCTGTCCAAAAATGCAAAATGCCCGTGCAAAAACTCTCCTGACGATGCGCTTATTGCATTAATATAGCAGGTTTCTTTTATTTTCAGCCCGCCTTCTTTAGCAAGCGCCGAATTTATATTACGCGATAAAACAACAATGCTTTTTGATTTTTTGAGAGTTTTTGCTATTTTTTTAATTTTTTTGCGCTGGTCAAAGACCTCTTTGTATAAATCACCTAAAGCGCAAAAATCGCGTTTTAAGTCTGTCAGGTTATTTTTAGTATTCTGCTCTGCCAACGCTATTGCAAATACAAAAAGGATAAAAAGCTGCGCCGTAAATGATTTTGTTGCCGCAATACTTTTTTCTATTCCTGCATCGGCTATTACACTGTAGTGGGCAGTTTTGTGGATTTTTGAATTCTCATCGTTAGTTATTGCAAAGGTACAAGCCCCTGTTTCTTTTGCGCGATTGAGGGCTTCAAAAGTATCGGCGGTGTTGCCTGATTGTGATATCGCTATAAATAAATCTTTTGCCCCAAGATTACTTTTTCTGTGCGCATATTCACTTGCATATTCTACAACGCAAGTTGTTTGTGCCAAATCTTCTATTACATAACGGACTATTTCCCCTGCATTTTTTGATGAACCGCTCGCACAAATAACTATTTTGTCCCATTTTTTTAACGGAAAATCTTTGGTTGTGATGTTAAAATCAGTATCAAAATATTTACTTACTAAATCTTTAAAGACTTTTTCCTGCTCCAGCGTTTCTTTAAGCATAAGGTATTCTTTATTTTTATTTATTCTGATATTAAACAAATTTTTCATTTCCTGATTATATAGCAGTATATAGAAAAAGTCCAAGTTCGCTGATTTGTTAATTACTTATTATTACGGAGCATCGGGATACACAAAATCAAACCTGCCAATGCCGATAAAGTCCAAAATGCGATGGCGCCGTTCCAACCGAATTTATCGACTACAAATCCCGTGCCTATTCCCGAGAAGATTGCACCGAGGTACCCGAATGAACCGGTGAAGCCTGTTGCAGCTGAAGCAACCTTTTTAGAACTGGACTCTACTGCGCATAACCCTCCGATTAATACTTGGGGTCCGCAGGTAAATATTCCTATGAGCGATAAATATAAATAATCAAGAGCAGGGATGGTATTAAATTTGAAAGCTACAATCGAAACAGCGCAGGCGAATAAATAAATTATATTAACAGGCGCTCTTTTGCCTTTAAATAAAGTATCTGAAACAAACCCTGCGGATATTGTGCCTATGCTCCCTATTAACGGTAGTATGCTGAGTTTCATTGCGGCTGCTGAAAGCGTATATTGCTTTACTTCCACCAGATATTTAACTATCCAGTCAAGAGTGCCGAACCTTACTATGTATACAAATACATAAGCAAACGCCAACAACCACATTGTACGGTTAAATAAGATATGTACTTTAAATATTTCAAGGTAAGAGAGAGATTCTTCTTCCTCGGATTCTTTAATTTCGGCGGGATTATTTTCCCTGTATAATTCGATATCAGGCAGACCTATTGTTTGAGGTTTATCCCTTAATCTGTGCCAGAGCCATTTACCCGTGATTATTGCAATGGCTGCAGGTACTATGAATAAACTGTGCCAGTTAAAATGCTCAATCAAAAATCCTGATAAAATTATGCTTAAAAATGTGCCGACTTCGTGCGAGGTACTCCACAATGACCACTTTGTACCTCTTTCTTTGTTAGAAAACCAGTAGGTGAGGCTTTTTGCTATGGGAGGGAAGCCCATTGACTGAAACCATCCGTTAAATCCCCATAAAAATGCTAAAATCCACAGCAGAACAGGAATTGTATAACCTAAAATGTGTATTGAATCTGTAAGGAAAAAACTTACACTTAAGGAAAATAAAAAATTGACTACCCCGGACAAAATTAATGCAGTGGGTAAAAACATTCTTACGTTGGAATTGTCAGCAAGCACGCCGTTAATGAATTTACCAAAAGCGTACGAAAAATATAATGCGCTGCCGATTAACCCCAACTCTGTGTTGGAATATCCTAAATCGGCGCTCATTGCAGGCATGGCAACGGAAATGTTTTTTCTGCAAAGATAAAACACAACATAAGCGATATAGAGAGAATAAAACATTTTAAAACGCCATCTTGGATACAGTTTATCAACAATTTTTTTATCGTTTATAGGTGCAAGCTCGGGCGGCTGCTTAAATGATTCAATAAATTTATATAACATATTTCCTCTACTTCTCTATTTGCTCTCTTTTTGATAAGCCCAAGCACTGTGATTATGAATGCTTTCAAATGCTTCTATATCAACTTCAAACCAAGTTATCTTATCATTTTTTCTGAATTTTAATACCAAATCTCTTATTACATCTTCAACAAATTTCGGATTATTATAAGCCTGTTCCGTAACGAATTTTTCATCCTGCCTTTTTAAAAGGGGGTATATGGGGCAGCTTGCCGCTGACTCTATTATTTCTATCAAGTCTTCAATCCAAATAATATCTTCTTCATCATAGCTTATATTGGCGCTTATTATTGCACGCTGATTGTGGGCTCCGCATTGAGAAATCTCTTTGCTGCAAGGGCATAGCGTTGTAACAGGTACTTTTACCCCCAGAATAAATTTGTATTCGCCGTCGGCTTTGTATATTCCTTTAAATGAGCAGTCGTAACCCATAAGCGATGTCTTTTTACTTACGGGGGCTGTTTTTTCTATGAAGTATTTAAACTCGAATTTTGCTTCGGCTTTTTTGGCATGCAGTTTGTTGACAACTTCTATTAAGCATCCTTTTATATCAACTCCGAGCAGGTTTTTACTTCCCCATTTTGACAAAACTTCAATAAATCGCGACATGTGAGTGCCTTTGAAATTATGCGGCAATGCTACACTAAGCCTAGCTTTTGCACTGACAGTCTGGTTGTCGCTGTTTTTTCTTTGTACATTCAAAGGTACTTCTACGTTTTTTACCCCGACTTTTTGTATTTCCACTCCTCGTGTATCAGTGAGGTTTTGTATGTCTTTTAAATCGTTAGTCATGCAAAAAATTATAGCATAAGCAGGAAAAGAAGCTAGGAAGCTGGGAAGCTGAGAAGCTGAGAAGGTGAAGAGCTTAAGAGTTGAAGTTCTTCTTAATGAGATGCTGAATTTATTTCAGCATCTCATTATTGTACGCCGATATAAACCAGGCTCAACCATGCGACCCTGAAACAAGTTCAGGGTGACAGCCTTATTGTCATACTGAGAGGCTGGGGAGGTTATTTTACCGTCATTGCGAAAATGCGCAAGCATTTGAAGCAATCTATAGGAAAGAAGTTAGGCAGCTGAGAAGCTGAGAAGGTGAAGAGCTTAAGAGTTGAAGTTCTTCTTAATGTCATGCTGAATTTATTTCAGCATCTCATTATTGTACGTCGATATAAACCAGGCTCAACCATGCGACCCTGAAACAAGTTCAGGGTGACAGCCTTATTGTCATACTGAGAGGCTGGGAAGGTTATTTTACCGTCATTGCGAAAATGCGTAAGCATTTGAAGCAATCTATAGGAAGGAGGGCAAGAAGCTGAGATTAGGCTGAAGGGGTTGAAACCCAAATATTAACTTTTGTAAAGCACCTAAAACCCTTATGCATATAGACTTAATGAAATAGTATATACCCAATATAGCAACAATATATCACAGAATAACTTTATTAATATAACTAATAGAATTACATAAGGAGAATAGAGCATGGCAGACGTAGCACAAGTATCAAATTCAAATTGGTTTTCAAGAAGATGGGATGATGTAAAATCCCTCGGCGAAAAAACAGGAGTTACAGACCTTGGCAAAAGCATATACGATACCGGTAAAAATGTTGTGGTTAACGGTGCCAACATAGTAACAGCCGATGCTTTTGATTTGGATAACAATGGTTCATCTTTTGATATATTTGGAGCTGTAGGCAGTACAGCAGGTGATGCGATAAAAGGAACATGGAATACAGGCGCATCCGTATTTGGAGTTGGTGAAAGAGCAGTATCAGGAGCATTAACAGGTAACGCTCAATCTCATATTGCAGATACATTAAAAGGCAACAGCACTGCAGGTATCATGGGATATTTTGGCAGTTCATCACAAGGTTCGACAGCTAACACTCAGGATACAACTAATCAAGCCTATAGAGATCAAGTAAAAAATGCGCTTGCAAATACTTCAGGAACAACAGGAACTACAGCTAATACAGCCGTTGCAAATGACAATACAGCCGCTAATAATACAAATCAAAGCTCAGGTGGGATACTTGGCGCTATTGGTGATATTTTCAGCGGGTTAAGCAATCTTTTATTCGGCGGCGGAAAAACACAAGCTGCCGGTACACCTCAAGCCGAACCTCAACCTCAAGCAGCTTCAAGCCCATCACCGAGTGCAAGCCCCGCCGGAACTTCAAGTTTACCTACAGCAGGTAATCCTACAACCGGAACGGAAGCACAAACACAAGTAAATGATATTGAAACTGCAATAGCTAGAGAAAAAGCAGCTGTTGATACAGAAACAAAACAAGCTGAAGCATCAGCAAACGCTTACATAGAAGCTCAAGGCGCTGAAACAAAAGCTAAAGAAGGAGTAGCCACAGCTAAAACAGACGTAACTACTGCAGAAAAAGAGCTTAGCGACTATAAAACTAATAACAAACCAAATCAAAACGACTATAAAAAAGAAGATGGTTCTCTTGATACAAGTGCATATAATGAAGCTGTTAAAGCATATGATGATCAAATAAAAGTATTAGAAGGCAAAGTTAAAGAAGCTAAAGATAAACTTGAAAACGCTGAAGCTGAATATACAAAAGCTCAAGCAACAACGAAAGAAAAATTAGCAGCAAAACAACAAGATGAAAAAGAACTGCAAACAGCAAAACAAAATCTTGAAAAATTAAACCTTGAACTACCTAAAGCAAAATCAAACTTAGAGAAATTCCAAAAAACAGATAAAGCAGAAACACCGGCAGCGGCACCGGCAGCAACACCGGCAGCACAAGAGACTGCAAGTGAAGACCCACACAGAAATGATAGTTTTGATGGATCAGCAGCACAAGAGAGTAATGTGGGTACGAATACCTCTCAAAATGATGCAAATCCAAGAAAATTAGAACTTATGAATAAATATGGGATGGGTACGCTAACACCAGAAGAAGCAGATGAATTAGCGCTAATATCCCCTGACTTAGCAGATAGCCTATTGCCCAACTCATCAGCAACCCCACCTATACCTGCCGCAGCACAAAAAACAGCAGACGCAGCAGAAGCAGCTGAAAAACAAGCTGATTTAATTAACCCACCAGCTGACGCAGCAAAAACAGCAAATAAAGCACCAGCAACACAACCTAACGTAAAAGCTACAGATTCTTCTAAACAACGACAAGAGGAAGCAGTGATAGCTGTAGGAACTGTAGCAAATGATATATTAGACCCGATTGAGGCAAAAGTTAAAAAAGCAAAAGAATATGCAGGCGAAAAATATGATGCGACAAAAGAAGTATTAAAAGCTTATGGTGAAGAATTAAGAGGTGGCTTAGAAGTTGTATCTGACGCAGCAACAGCAGTAAAGGAAAAAGTTAAAGAAAAAGCTTCTGCAGTTGCAGAAAAAACTGAAATCGGTATAGGTGCAGCCGCTAATAAAGTATTAGACCCGATTGAGGCAAAAGTTAAAGAAGCAAAAGAATATGCCAGCGCTGAATATAATTCGGCAAAAACTAAATTAAGTGAAGTGAAAACAAGCTTTGTGAAAGGATTTTTCTCACTAGCAGAAGAGGGTCACGAAATAAGACGAAAAAAACAATAAGATGAGCAAAATAATCAAATAGGTTAAAACAGGTCAGAAGTTATTCTGACCTGTTTTTCATGATTGTAACTTCAATACATAAAAGCGTGATGTCATTGCGAAAAAATGCCTAGCATTTTTGTGACAATCCAGTGCTTCAAGTCTTACCAATAGGTACTTGAGTCCTCCAACTTGAAGTTTAAACATAAAATCGGTAAGATACTGAGCTCGCTACGCTCCTCAGCATGACATTAAGAAGAACTTCAACTCTTAAGCTCTTCACCTTTTCACCTCCCAGCCTCCCAGCTACCTAGCTTCCTTCCTATAGATTGCTTCAAATGCTTGCGCATTTTCGCAATGACGGTAAAATAACCTCTCCACCTTTTCACCTTCCAGCCTCCCAGCTTCTCAGCTGCCTAGCTGCCTAACTTCTTTCCCATAGATTGCTTCAAATGCTTGCGCATTTTCGCAATGACGGCAAAATAACAGCTTCAAATGCTTGCGCATTTTCGCAATGACGGCAAAATAACAGCTTCAAATGCTTGCGCATTTTCGCAATGACGGCAAAATAACCTCCCAGCTTCTCAGCTTCCCAGCTGCCTAGCTTCCTTCCCAGCTTCCTCTCTTAAGCTTATTGCTATATAATTCTTTTATGGAGTTGGAAAAGCATATAAAAACTATAATATTTTCGAGCGTTGCTATTTTTGCTGTCAGTGGGGCAATCTTAGGATTAATTCCGCTTTTTGCCGTTTTACTTACCTTAGCTTTGCTTTTCGGATTTTATAAAAAATATTTGAGCTTACGCTTTAGTATTGTATTAGTGTTAGCTTTTTTGTTAATGACTGTATATACCTTCCTTAGAATCCCGAGACCCGATGAATTTTTGTCTTATGCTTATCAGACCAAAACCATCTACGGCAGAGTTGCTAATCTGCCTGATTTTAGCGCCTCCGGTAAAAAGAGATTTTATTTTAATATAGATAATGTCGAAAATAACGACGGCTCTAGGGAAACCCTCAAGGCGAAAACTATGGTTTTGCTTGACGGCGATGTTGATGTAAGGCGCGGCGATTATTTAAGGCTTGATGTTGAAGTCAAAAAACCGTTTGAAGTACATAATCCCGGGCAGTTTGATTACGGGGAATATTTAAAAAATCAGGGGATTTTTACAATTTCTATTGCAAAAAGCTTTCAAAAAATTCCCGAAAAAATAACGTTTTGGCAAAAAATTATTCAGTTAGCGGACAAGGTAAGAGAAAATATTATTCAAAAGCATTTGCAAATTTTATCACCCGGCCAAACGGAAGTACTCGGCGGGATAGTTTTTGGCAGCGAAGCAATCAAGCCGTCCGCACAAATAAAGCAGGATTTTATAAACTCCGGGTTATATCATTTGCTTGCGGCATCGGGTATGAATGTGGCTTTTATCTTCGGGGTATGGTATTTTATTTTTTCCAAGCTTAAGGTTCCGTTTAGATTAACTATCATTTCAGGCGCATTTGTTGTATTTGTGTACGCTTTGATGACGGGATTTCCGCCATCTGTTACAAGAGCTACCTGGATGTTAGAACTTGGTTTGCTCGGGAAACTCTTGGACAGAGCTGCGCCTAATAATACGATTTTGTTCTTGGTATGTATGCTTTTGCTTATTTATGACCCTATGCTTATTACCGATATAGGATTTTTATTATCTTTTTTAGTTACTTTCGGGATTATGAACTGTGCTGAACCTTTGATGAATTTATTCCCCGTAAAACCCTGGATATCAGGATGGTTCGTCGTTCCTTTTGTGGCACAGGTATGGGCAGCTCCGGTTCAGATGTATTGCTTTAATACTTTTAATATTTATTCAATTTTGGCGAATATGCTTGTTCTTCCGTTTATGGCAATTATGAGTTTTTGCGGTTTTATTTCAAGTATATTTATTTGGATGTCTAAAGCAGGCTATTTTATAGGCTTTCTGCTTGATAAAGTCAATGAACCTTTTATTAATTTAATAATCTTTGTAGCCGAATTTATTTCAAAACTGCCAAATGCTACTATTTATATTGCAAAGCCTAATTTATTGGAAATAATTATATTCTATAGTATAATAATATTATTTACAATATTAATTAAAAATGAATTTAAGAATATGCGACAGAAAATAATAACCTTCATACTTGTAATATTCCTGTCTGTTTCATTTGCAGTAAAAGCTTTTGCGGATGATTTGCGCGTAACATTTTTGAGCGTAGGTGAGGCGGACAGTATTTTGATTGAAACACCACAGAATAAGACTATACTTGTTGATGCAGGCAGAAACGAAGGCAAGAATTATAATTCGGGAAAGAGTGTTATTGTCCCGTTTTTGAAGAACAGCGGTATTAACACGCTTGATATGTTAATTCTGACGCATCCTGACAGCGACCATATAGGCGGGGCTGTTGATGTTCTTAAGTCCGTTAATGTCAAGCAGGTGATTACAAACGGCGAAAGCGCTAAAAGTAAGACATATTACACCATGATGGATTATTTTAACAGTAAAAATATTAAACCGGTTCAAATATTAAACCCGGTTCAAGAAATAAAGCTTGATGATTCTATCAGAATAATTGCCATTAAGCCGCCTGATACTATTCCTAACAGTCAAAACGATACCTCTATAATACTTTTTATTGTTTATAAAGATTTTGATCTGCTTTTGATGGGTGATAATGAAAAAAATTCTTACAAATGCCTTAAGGAGAATGTCGGCAAAAAAGTAGAAGCCTTTAAAGTAGGTCATCATGGCAGCAAAAATGCGCTTAATTATCAGATGGCACAAATGGTAAATCCTGATGTTTCCGTAATATCCGTTGGTAAGAATAGTTACGGACATCCATGCCCTATAGTAATGAATTACCTTAAATACGGAAGAATTTTCAGAACCGATTATGATAACTCAATAAGAATCAGTACCGATGGTAAAACTTTTCATGTTTATAATTTTGATAATGAGAGCAAACAATGGAAGAAGCAAATCCATCAAAAACCTTGCAGTAAATAGATATAATATTTTGTGCTTGTAACATTTCAGCTATTTAGATACCTTTGTGTTATAATACAGAAGGAAGTAAAACACTTGGGAAAAAGAGGAATTTATGACAACACAATCTTATGATGCCAGTAATATTAGGGTTTTAGAGGGATTAGAAGCGGTTAGACTGCGTCCCGGTATGTATATCGGTTCTACCAGTCAAAGAGGATTGCACCATTTAATATATGAAATTGTAGATAACTCGGTTGATGAGTCTTTGGCAGGTTATTGTACGGAAATAAAAGTTACGGTGCATGATGATGAGAGTATTACAGTTATAGATAACGGCCGCGGTATTCCGGTGGATATTAAACCTGACAGCGGAAAATCGGCTTTAGAAATTGTTCATACCGTCCTGCATGCAGGAGGAAAATTCGGTGACGGCGGTTACAAAGTTTCAGGCGGTTTGCACGGTGTTGGCGCTTCTGTTGTAAATGCGTTATCTGAAAAAATGACCGTGGAAGTATCAAGAAACGGCTGGGTTCACAGACAGACTTACCTTAGGGGTGAGCCTGATACCCATGTTGAAAAGGTTCGCGAAACATTAGAATCAGGCACAAAAACTCATTTTTGGCCTGACCCTGAAATATTTAAAGAAACTACTGCTATTGACAGAGATGTTATTGTAACGAGGTTGCAGGAAACAGCGTTTTTGAACAAAGGATTAAAAATTATTTTCTATGATGAAAAAGTTCAACAAGAACAGATTTTTCATTATGAAGGCGGTATTGCAAGCTACGTAGAGTTTTTGAATGCTAACAAAACCCCTTTATTTGATGCGCCTGTTTATATAGACCAGACATTTGAAGGTGTAAGAGTAGAAGCTTCGTTCCAATATACGGATTCTTACACCGAAAATGTCCTTAGTTTTGCCAATAATATTAATACACACCATGGCGGAACTCACCTTACGGGATTTAGAAATGCACTGACACGTATTATTAACGATTATGCAAGAAAAAATAATATGCTTAAGTCCAATGACCAAAATCTTGTTGGTGATGATATCAGAGAAGGTTTGACAGCCATTATAAGCGTAAAAGTTCCCGAACCTCAATTTGAAGGGCAGACAAAAGAAAAACTGGGCAACTCCGAAGCGCAAACAGCAGTGCAAAATGTAGTTGGGGAAAAATATCAGGAATGGCTGGAGTTTAACCCTAAATTTGCCAAAACAATTATTGAAAAAACATTGCAGGCTCAAAGAGCAAGAGAAGCGGCAAGAAAAGCAAGAGAATTAACAAGAAGAAAAAGCGCGCTTGAAAACTCTACTTTGCCGGGTAAACTGGCTGACTGTTCAAGCCGTGAGCCTGAAAAATGCGAACTCTACATTGTAGAGGGAGATTCCGCGGGCGGCAGCGCTAAACAGGGCAGGAACAGAATGTTTCAGGCTATTTTGCCCTTGAGGGGTAAGATTTTGAACGTTGAGCGTGCCAGAATTGATAAAATCTATAACAATAATGAAATTCAGTCTTTGATACAGGCGATAGGCATGAATATAAGTAAAAATGATGAAGAAGTTGATGTGGAAAAATTAAGATATCACAAAGTAATCATCATGACTGACGCTGATGTTGACGGAGCTCATATCAGGACTTTGCTTCTGACATTCTTTTTCAGGTATGCAAGACCTCTTATTGAGAATGGTTATGTTTATATTGCCCAGCCGCCTTTGTATAAAATTACAACAGGCAAACAATCGGAATATTTATATGACGATAAAGCTTTAAGTAAAAGGCTGATTGACAGAGGAACTAAAAATGTTATTTTGTTTGATAAAACAAAAGAATACTCTGTCAAGGATGAACAACTTGATGCGCTTATTAAAAACATGTCGAATTATTATAATTCTTTCCACAGCCCTATTTTAAAAGGTATTCCAAGTGTAATTGTAAGGGGTATGATTAGGTCTAATATTAAAGATGAGTGTTTTGAAAATGAAGAAAACATGACTAAAGTCAAAAACTACCTGGAACATTACCTCAAGGATCATGCTGAAAACTACAATATAAGTGAGGCTGCAAATTATCAGATTACTCTGAAACAAAATCCCGAAACCTTAAAATGCCATTTGGAAATTGATTTGGGGAATGAGTCTGACCCTGTGTTAATTACACCTACGCTTATTCATACTCTTGAGTTTCAAAGAATAAAAGAGGCTTATCCTGAAATAAGGAGATATTTGATTGAAGAGGAAAAAGAACTTGTTCTTTTAGTCGATGAAAAACAGGAGGTTACTGTCAAGTCATTTAGCGAGCTTCAAAGTTTCATTGATGAAAGAGGTAAAAAAGGATTGAATATTCAGCGTTTCAAAGGTTTGGGCGAGATGATGCCTCAACAGCTTTGGGAAACAACTATGGATCCTGAAAACAGAACTCTTTTGAAGGTTAATATTAATGATGCAGTTCTTTGCGACAGGCTTTTTGATATTCTAATGGGCGACAAAGTTGAACCCAGAAGAGAGTTTATTGAATCCAATGCAGTATATGCAACGAATATTGATACTTAATTATTCTCAAGGCTAATATATTAATAATTCTACAGCCTAATGTTCAAATAAGATTTATCAGGGTATAGTAGATTTATGAAGAGCATATTTAACCGATACCTGCCTTAAACGGCAGGCTTTTTTATTATTTAGAAGTCTTTTGAAATATTAAATTTTGCAATATCTTTTCTGTATCTGATTTCAGGGAAAGTGATTGTATCTATGCAGTTGTAAACTCTTTCTCTCGCATTATTTACAGTTGAGCCGGTTCCTCTTAATATAACGGGAAGACCGCCCGCGGTAACGAGTTCGTAGCTGCTGTTCATAGCGGTATTATTGTAATAGACTTCAACTTCATCCTCATCAATATCTTCTATGCCTTCAATCATTGTATTTTCTTTATGGTTAAAAGGATAATTTCCGCTTAAAAGCCCGACGCTTACTACCGTATCGTCAGTGATGTTGAGGCTTGAATATTCATCACCCAATGCACCTGATATACTCGCATAAATTATATCTATTAAATCATCCTCAACCAGAGGGAGAACACTTACCGCTTCTAAAATGTTAAAAGCAGGAGAAAATTCCAGCGCTTTTACTTCGTTTTTGGGAGTTATAACAAAATTTATCGACAAAAAACCTTCATAAGCAATACTTTCTTCCTGCATTGTGTCTAACAGCGGAAATACTATTTTTTTTGCAATGATTTCTTCTATGTGAAGATTAATTTTGTTTGGAGGAATATAAGCCCCCACTCCTTTTGTAATAGCTCCGCCATCGCCTTCCAACGCTCTTTTGTACAATTTTACAAAAGGAAAAGGTAAAACATTAAACCCGTCGGTAAGGATTGTAAATGTGATTTCATCACCTTCAATGTAGTCTTCTATCACGATTTGTTTTTGGGCATCGCTAAAAGCTTTTTGAATATATTTTTTTGCTTCGTTAAAGGTTTCGCAAAAGTAAGTATCCTGCTCTTCAAGAGTATCGTACTTTATCAATAAGGGATAAGAAGATTTTCTTGCGTAGTCAATGGCTGATGTTTCTTTATCAAAGATACCGTATTTCGAAGAGGGGATTTTGTTTTTATACATAAATTTTTTTGCAAAAACTCTGCTGAGTGCAATTTGTGCGCTGCTTATTTTTGGTGCAAAAATTTTAAGATTATACTGCTCAAAAATATCCGCTATGCCTTTTGCAATAACATACTCATCAAGCGCTACGGTTAAATCTATTTGATGTTCGGCTGCAAAAGATGCCATTGCTTCAATATCATCAAGCGCAATGTTTACACAAGTTGCATATTCCGCTATAGCGGGATTTCCCGGTACACAAAAAAGCTCGGTAATCCTCGGGCTGTTTGAAATTTTTTCTATGAAAGCATGTTCTCTTGCAGTTTTGCCTATTACTAGTATTTTCATTGATGACTTCCGAATTTCAAATTTCTTGCTGTGCAGGCAAACCTATTTTCTATATTAATGCTTTTAGGGTCGCATTGAGTTTCTCCCAAGCTGTATCTATGTACAGCGCCGTCTTCATCGGGGAAATCTATCTCGCCTCCGAACGGGAACAGGAATACATTGTTTATAGGTTTATCAAGAATATAAAAAGCAAAAATATCATTCCCTGCTTGGTTTGGGCCTTTTATGCCATTTACATCCACATAAATTAAGGAACAGGCATATAATGACGATTCGCCGTCTTCAGCTGCGATATCTTCGTTTGCACAATTTCCGGGGAAATCCACTATAGCTAATGACATAGCGTTTGTCAGTAAATATTTTCTGAAATCTTTATTGTAATTAATATTCTTACAGTCAGCACCGTCTAACATACAATATGCTTTTGAATTACCCCAGCAGCCCGATCCCGTACATTTTGGGTCGTAGCATTCATTTATGTCATAAGAACACTCGTCATGTTCCTCTGTTAAACAGTCGTCTTTTTCCTGACCTTGTTTATCTTTGCATAGTTCATTTACGCAACCTTCTTGTTTCGTATCTTTTTCATCTTTACAACCCTGTATCAGACATTCAGCATCCGGTATAGTTGTATCGGGAATACATCGGCTTGCATAGTTCAGATATTTTTCCAAAGCCCCGTTGTGCATTATGTTGGCATTTGCCGAATCTCCCCACTTATTAAGACAGGACAGACTGTCGCAAGCATCTTCAGCGATTGTTGTGAGGATATTTTGATTAAAAGCATTATTAAAAGCTCTAAGAGATTTGAGTTTTGTTTCTTCCGTTATATTAGAATTAAGAGCAGGTATGGTAATTGCTGCAACCACACCTACTATCATAAGGGTAGTCAGAACTTCCGATAATGTAAATGCGTTTTTTTTACTTCTATTATTCATAGCTTTAATTCTAACATTTTTTTCCTGTTTAGAGAAGTTAATTAAAAAAATGATACTATTGTAACAAATTTTTTTATTTATAGGTTTTGTAGTAGAATGTATGAACTACTACATTGTGAGAAAAAGAATATGCACGCGGAAATATTAACGAAGACACCGGATTCGGGTTATGACATTTCAAAATTTGTAAGTAAGCACATGTTTGTTATCAAAAATATTAAGGAATTGAACTCCGTTACGGAGGCACTTTCGCTATGTGCAAGAAAATACCCTGACCTTTTTGCATTAAAGGATGATTATTCCAAAATTCGTTTAACTTTTAAAGAAGCTTATGAAAAAGTTAACTTGGTAATAGCTGCTCTGCAAACCTTAGGATTGGAAAAAGGTAAACACATTGCAATTTTCAGCGAAAATACGGCAAAGTGGCTGCTTATTGATCAGGCTATATTGGCTTGCGGCGCTGTTAACGCTGTCAGAGGTTCATTGGCGCCTTTTGAAGAATTAAGATACATTTATGAACACAGTGATAGTGAGGCTTTGGTAACTGATAGTATTGACTTAATCAAGAAAGCAGGTATGCTGTCCGCTTCCCGTATTGAATTTATTGTTTATATCGGAAATGAAGACATTTCCAATCTGGAAACGGAAGTTCCTCTTTACAGCTTTGAAAATCTTGTTGAAATGGGCAAGGGCAGAGAAGTAAAAAGAGCGAATATATCAAGAGATGACCTGGCTACTTTGGTGTACAGCTCGGGAACAACAGGGAAGCCAAAGGGGATTATGTTAACGCATGGCAATCTCGTAAGTCAGCTTATCAACCTTCACCCATGTATCGTAATTCCGAGCAACCAGCATATATTGAGCGTTCTTCCTATATGGCACATGTACGAAAGAATGGTTGAATATTATGTTTTGTATTGCGGTTCTACCTTATGCTATACAAATATAAGAAGCTTTAAAAAAGATATGAAAAAATACCGCCCCGATTTTATAGTAGGGGTTCCGAGGCTTTGGGAATCTATTTATGAAGGTATTGCTAATGAGATAAAAACAAAATCTAATATTCAAAGAGGTATTTTTTATTCTTTATTGCATATGGCAAAAAGATACAGAAAAGTAAGAAGGCTTTTAGACGGTACCTGTATACATAATCAATCGCCGAGAGGTATAGAAAGGTTTGAAGCAAATATTAAGATGGCATATCTTATGCCTGCTTACAACCTTGCCAACAAACTGGTCTTCAATAAAATAAGAAAAGCTTTAGGCGGTAAGTTTCCAAAATGTATATCAGGCGGCGGCGCGTTAGCTCCACATATAGAGGATTTCTTTGATGCAGCCAACTTGCAGGTAGTAGTAGGTTACGGTTTGACTGAAACATCACCTATATTAACAGCAAGACAGTTCGCTAAAAATAAGATGTATTCTGCCGGTTATCCTATCAACGAAACCGAAATTGTTATTGTTGACCCCGACAAATTAACTCTTATGCCGAAAGGGCAAAGAGGGTTGGTTTTGGCAAAAGGTCCCCAGATAATGAGAGGGTATTATAAAGATAAAGAAGCAACCGATAAGGTCTTATTAAAGACAGGATGGTTTATAACGGGTGATTTAGGCTGGATTACGGAAGATAATTGCCTTATTTTAACGGGAAGGGCAAAAGATTTGATAGTTCTTTCCAACGGCGAAAATATAGAGCCTGATACTATTGAACAAACTTGTATGATGAGCGATTTTGTAAGACAAATAGTTCTTGTTGGTCAGGACAAAAGCTCTTTGGGCGCTTTAATTAAAACTGATGAAGAAACTATGATTAAATGGGCTCAGGAAAACGGAGTTAAAGAGTCGGGAGTTGAACAAGACCCTGCGTTTAAAAAGATGCTTTTAAAAGAACTTAATGAGAAAATTGCGGCAAGAAGCAATTATCGTACTTTTGAGCGAATAAGTAACCTAAGCTTTGTTTCAGACGGTTTTACGATAGAAAACGGGTTAATGACTTTTACAGCAAAAATCAGAAAAAATATGGTTTTTGAAAAGTACGAACGTGTTATCGAAGAAATGTATAGATAATATCAACACAGTAATCTGTGAAGAATACAGCTAAAAAAGCTGCCGCAATCAGTGCAGGTCCGAAAGGCAGCATTGTAAGGTTTGTTTTGTCTAAATTTGAGAAAATCTTAATGGTACCGTAAAGCGCAGCAATAATAGTTATAACTAATGTTATAACCGCGCCTGTATGGGTTTCTGTAACGCCTAAAATATTTGAAGTTACAGCCACAATGAGAGATATTATTAATAAGCCGAAGCCTTGCAGTAAGTTGTAATTTTTATTTTTGATTAGCTTGGCTGTTACTAAGGGCAGCGTTGCTACTACCTGCGTAATAAAGCTTAAAATAATCGTTATTATAAGTATTTTTACTCCAAACCAGGCTCCTATTCCCATAGCTATTATGGTATCGCCTTCTCCAAATGCACGGTGTTTAATAAAAAGCTTTGAAAGAAAAGATATGATTTCAAAGAACAACAATGCAATAAATACAGCCGCAAGAGAGGAGATAAAAGAATTTTGAAGATATATGCCCGTATTAAAAACATTTACGCTGCCGGAATGAAAATTGCCGATATTAAAAAAACTGTAGAATAGACCTATAGGGATAACAGGTATTGAAATATTATCGAATATTACCTGTTCTTTCAGGTCTGTAATACACATTACAATGAAACATGAGGCTAAGCAGCATAAAAGTATAAAATTCCACGTTGCCCCGAATTTCATGAACAAAGTTGTAAAAATCAATGCTGTAGTTAATTCCACAATAGGATATTGAATGCTTATAGGAGCTGAGCAGTACCTGCATTTGCCTCTTAAGAGTATAAAATATGACAATACAGGTATATTATCATACCATTTCAGGGGGTGATTACATTTCGGGCATTTTGAAGGCGGCAGTACGATACTTTCATTGCTTAATGAACGTAATGCGACAACGTTTAAAAAGCTTCCTACGCAAAGTCCCGCAATAAAAACAAAAAGTGCGCTATACCAGTAAAAAAATAAGCTTTCCTTAAGTAAAAGCTGCAGAGTATTAATCATTTTCTTCCCGCTTTTGTATCATAATAGCAGAAAGCTCTTCCAATGCTTTTTTCAGTCTTCTGCTTATTTGCATCTGTGAAACTCCGACTTCCTGTGAAATTTCCTGCTGTGTCATATCCTGAAAAAAACTCATCCTGATAACTTCCGCCAATTGCGGTTCTAAACTGTTTATAGCTTCAATAAGAATGCCGTTTTCCTCTTTGTTTTTTTCAGACTCAAGATACTTGTTATCCACAAGCTTATCTATCAGAGAAGCATCATCTTGATTTGCTTGAGCTTGATCAAGCGATACAAGATTCTTCCTTCTGTCTATTTGAACTATTTCATTTATCTTTTCTACACTGATAGATAAATGTTCTGATATTTCATAGTCTGTCGGTTCTCTGTCAAGTTCCAGCGTCAGGGTTCTGATAAGCTGGTTGATACGATAAGATAATTCCTGAAGTTCTCTCGGGGCTCTTATCATTGAAACTTTATCCCTGAGATAATGTCTTATTTCGCCTGTTATGAAATAAGTCGCATAAGTTTTGAAAGTTGTTTTGTGTTTGCTGCTGTACTGTTCTATAGCTTTTAACAGCCCGACGCAACCTACCTGAATTAAGTCTTCAATAGGGTCAGTATTTCTTCTCGCCAGCCCTCTTGCAATTTTTTTAACAAAAGGCAGGCACAAAGACGTAATCTCTTTTTTAAGAAGTTTTTTTTCATTGTCCGATTTAGACAGGCTGTACCTTGCAATAAGATCTTTTATTACACTGGAATTTAAGTCGTTTACTTCGGAAAACACTCTTTAACCTCTAACTACAACTTGTGGTACCCCAATTATATCATATTCTTTGATTTTGTAGAAGATTTTTGTCAGACGTTAAATCTAAAAAGCATTATATCACCGTCTTGAACAATGTACTCTTTTCCTTCAAGACGCATCAGACCTTTTTCTTTTGCAGCCAGGTGTGAACCTGAGGCTATGAAGTCCGCATAAGCAATGACTTCTGCCCTTATAAACCCCTTTTCCATATCAGAGTGTATAACTCCCGCAGCCTCAGGCGCTTTTGCCCCTTTTGTAATAGTCCAGGCCCTGACTTCCTTTTCACCTGCCGTGATGTATGTTCTCAGTCCCAATAAATGATAAGCGGCATTAATCATACGTTCAACTCCCGAGTTTTCTATCCCAAGGTCTTGCAGGTATGCTTTTGCCTCTTCTTTATCAAGTTCAGCCAGTTCCGATTCTATTTGTGCGCTGATGATAACAACCTGTGCATTTTGGTTTTTAATATATTCTTCCACTTGTCTTACATAATCGTTTGAAGCCGCCAACTCATTCTCAGATACATTTGCCGCATAAATTATAGGCTTAGAGCAAAGAAGATGAAGGTTTTTAATAAAAGGCTTTTCTTCTTCCGTAAATTCTTCTATAGAGAAAAATCTGCCCTCTTCAAGAAGACCTTGAGCTTTTTTGATTGCGCTCTCTTCAACTACAGCTGCCTTGTCTTTTGCTTTTACCTGCTTTGATATTCTCTCTAAGCGTTTTTCCAAGCTGTACAAATCGGCAAGAGCAAGTTCCGTATTGATTATCTCTATGTCAGCAACAGGGTCTACTTTTCCTGCAACGTGGATTGTGTTTTCATCATCAAAGCATCTTACGACTTCTATAATGGCATCGACTTCTCTTATATGGTGTAAGAATTGGTTTCCCAAACCTTCACCCTGACTTGCCCCTTTAACAAGTCCCGCTATATCACAAAATTCTATTGCGGCAGGAATAACAGTTTGTGTTTTTACAAGGTCTTTTAACTTATATAATCTTTCGTCCGGTACCATTACAACACCTACGTTGGGTTCAATGGTACAAAACGGATAATTTGCCGACTCCGCGTTTTTACTGCAAGTCAGCGCATTAAATAAGGTTGATTTCCCTACGTTAGGCAATCCTACAATTCCTGCTCTTAACAATGTTATATCCTCTCTGTTGTATTCTCTGCTGCAGCCGTTTCCGAAAAACAAGCATGTTATAATATAAAAGATATTATAAGCATGGGTTTTTTGGAAGTAGTTTATGGATATTTTAATCAATCATCTGAGAGAAATAGGATTTAATTCTTACGAGGCAAAGGTCTATGTCGCTTTGTTAAAAAATAATCCTTCCACAGGGTATGAGGTAAGTAAAAATTCAGGTGTTCCACAGGCCAGAGCCTATGATACCTTAAAAGCGTTGGAAACCAAGAAAATAATAGTTGCTACGGGCGGTAAACCTCAAATGTATATGCCTATTAAGCCCAAGAAAATTTTAGACAGGTACAAAAATAAGATAGATACTTCTATTGAGTATTTGGAAGAAAATTTGCCTTCTTTATCAGATGATTATATCGAACCGATTATTAATTTGCGTGACGAAAAATCTATAAGCGACCAGTTTGTAAGTATTTTGCAAAGCGCCCAAAAAGAGATTTTTGTTGAAATTTGGGATGAGGATTTTCAGGCTTACAGGCAGGAATTTAAAGATGCGCATGACAGAGGAGTGGATATTAAAATTGTCGGTTATAACAATCTGGAGTCTGATTTTGGTCTTATATATCAACATGGTTTAGGTGATAAAATAGAAGAAAATCTTGGCGGCAGATGGATTGTGCTTTCTGTTGATAATGAAGAAGGTATGGTTGGAACAATAAGCCAAAAGGACTCCGCTCCTAACTGTGTTTATACCAAAAATAAAGGACTGGTCTTTATTATAAAAGAAGTTGTTGTTCATGATATGTATTTGAGAGATGTACAGTCAAAATTGGGTAAATCTCTGGAAGATATTTACGGCAAAGATATGGTCATCCTCAGAGATAAAATTTTAGGTAAAAATTTCCATTTTTCCGCGCATTAATTTTGGTTGGCGGTTTTATTGCATTGACAAATTTTTTCAATCAATACGCTTTGGGCTTTTAGGAGCTGAGGGTCTTTTTCGTTCTTGATATCGTCTTCTGTAAGTTTTATTTCAATATCGGGTGTAATACCTTTTTTGTTAATGTCTGTGCCGTTAGGGGTCAGATATTTTTGAGTGGTGATATTTATACCGCTTCCGCCGGGTAACCTATTAATCTCCTGAACCAGCCCTTTGCCGAAAGTTTTTTCGCCGACAAGAGTTGCTCTTCCGTTATCTTTTAGCGCACCGCTAAGGATTTCACTGGCACTGGCGCTTCCGCCGTTGATTAAAACAACCAGCGGTTTGTTGGTTACAATCCTTTTGCTTGCTCTTGTTGTATCTTTGTAACCGTCACGGTCTACCGTGCTTACTATTGTTCCGCCGCTTACCAGCATATCTGTTATAAATATTGCGTTGGACAAAAGCCCTCCGGGGTTGGAACGTAAATCTATTATATAGCCTTGTTTTTTACTTAACGTTGTTAATGCCTGAGCAAACTCGGCTGCCGTGCTTTTATTCATAAAAGTACTTATACGGATATAACCGATAGAATCATTAAGTTTCATTTTGTTAACAGGTGTTGTTGAAATTGATTTTAACTTAATTTCTGCCCTCGGGATTATAAAAGTTTTATCCACATTATTTCTTCTGATTAAAAGCGTAACAGTTGTTCCTTCTTCGCCCCTGATGTTATCTGCCGCATCTTTTACGCTCATGCCTTTGGTACTTTTGCCGTTAATTTCAACTATATAATCGTTAGCAAGCAGTCCTGCTTTTGACGCGGGGGTATCTTCAATAGGGGCTACAACGAGCAGCTTTCCGTCTTTTACCGATATTTGGACACCGATACCTTTAAGAGTTCCGCTTATTGCGCTTCCTTCTTCGGCAAACTCTTCAGGGTTGAGGAATTTTGTATAAGGGTCATTCAAGCTAAGTACCATTGTATCTATTGCTACAAAAGCATCCTTATCGGTTTTTATTTCATCATCGTATTTATGCCGCCATTTATTCCAATTTTGACCGTTGTTATCCTGGTCTACATATTTTGAGTAAATCAGTTTCCAAACCTCATCGTATAAGGATTGCGGCGTATAAGCAAATACGTTGTAACTTATGCAGAATACCGATATTAAAATTATGAAACTTATTATTGCTTTGTTTAAGAATGATTTTTTCAATTTTCATTTCCTCTTAATGTATTTTTCTTATATTATCATACTAAAAAAATAAATATAATTATTCTTCTTGGCATATAAGCTAGTTTAATATTTTAATCAGCAAGGCGCTTTTTTCATTAATTTCCTGTTTGAGTTTTGTAGGATTCGGTATATCAAAGTCAAGCCTTCTTGCAACCTCGGGTTCAAGTACAGGAACCTTCGGCGGGTCTTTGACAATCCTGTTTGCAGCGTAAACAATTCCCACTGTGGTCGGAAAATCGCTTAATTGAGGACGGTGGTGATATTTTAAGGCGGAGGCTATAACCTTGGGAAGTTTCCATTTTGCCGCAAGTTCAAACCCTACGTCTGTATGGTCAAATCCGAACAGCATTTTTTCTGCCGTATAAGAGTTCGCTCCGCACGAGATAAGTTTTTTTACTTCAAAAGCGGCTTTAGGGTTATATAATTCAAAAATGATTTTTCCTATGTCATGCAATAGTCCCAAAGCAAAACATTCATCAAAATCACGCCTGCCGAGTTTTTTGGCTATGACTTCTGCGCCTATCCCAACTTTTATAGAATGTTCCCAAAGTTCTTTACCGCCTTGAGTAGTGAGCATAGGCTTCATTGCAGAACTTATGATTATGCTTCTCACTTCATTGAAACCAACCATTGTTATGGATTGCTGAACGGTGGTAATAGGTCTTGAGAGTCCGTAATAAGCGGAGTTAACCACTTTTAATATTTGAGAAGTTAACGCCTGGTCGTTGGTTATTATTGCGCCCAGTTCGCTTGCGTTAGATTCCGGGTCTTTTATCACGTCAAGCGCTGCGGCTACAATATTAGGCATTGCAGGCAAGGACGGAAGTGTATTTATTATGCGTTTAATATCAGCTATCGACATAAAATTATAACCTGTTTTTTCCTTCTTTTGAGTACATTTCTAATCGTTTTTCAATTATTTCTTCTATTGTTTTGTGAAAATAATGAGGCAGCATAAGCATTTTTTCTTGTGCGTGAATACTTTCCAATACCTCGTTAATATTGTCTTTATTTAATTTTAGCATATCTGAAGCCATGGTTGTATTGCTTAGTGCCAGTCTTGTCATATCTTTAAACCCGCTTGAAGCAAGTTTTGAAGCCAAATTCCTGACTTCTTCATCCTGCGTTTTGATTAATGCTGCAAAAATAGCCTGACTTATAAGCATAGGCGTGTGGCTTATAATCGCTGCCGCCTTATCATGGCTTTTTGCATCCGCCGTTAAGGGTTGAGCGTTTAAAGTTTTTATTATCTCCGTTAATGTTTGTACGTCTTCTTCAGTTACCCATTTAGAAGGTATTATTACCCATTTTGTATCTTCAAACAGGGTGGAGAAGCTCGCTTCAAAGCCTGAATTTTCTGTTCCCGCCATAGGATGTGTGCCTATGAATTTGCATTCGATACTTTCATTGATTTCATTTAAAATATCTTCTTTCAGGCTTGCAACATCAGCTATAATACATTCTTTTTTAACTATCGGCAGAATATTTTTAACGTCCTCAATGATTTTATGAATAGGTGTGCAAATAAAAATGACATCAGAGTCTTTCAATATATTTATATTATTAGCGGCATGACAATTTTTAAGCTTGTTTACGGATTGGATAGTTTTTTCATTAGCGCTGAAGGCATTAATTTTAAAATTACCAAAAACCTGCAGCCCTTTTAAAATCGAGCCGCCGATTAATCCTAGACCTATAATTCCTATACTAAGCTTTTTTTCCGCCATTATTATCCCAATCAATCCTGCCTATTAACTTATTTAATGTTACCATCATTGTTTGAAATTGTTCAATAGAAAGACTTTGAGCCCCGTCTGAGCTTGCCGCATCAGGGTTGTTGTGAACCTCAATCATCAGCCCGTGGGCGCCTGCTATAAGTCCTGCCTTGCTCATTGGTTCTATTAAATATCTTCTCCCTGTTCCATGGCTGGGGTCAATAATAACAGGTAAATGAGAAAACTTCTTTATTATAGGAATAGCGGTAATATCAAGGGTGTTCCTTGCGTAAGTTGTATCTACACCTTTGATGCCCCGTTCGCATAAAATTACATTCTCGTTGCCTGCATACATAATATGCTCAGCAGCAAGTAAAAATTCTCTTATAGTAGCAGCAGGTCCTCTTTTTAGCATTACGGGTTTCTGGCATTTGCCTACGGCTTTTAAGAGTTTGAAGTTTTGCATGTTTCTTGCACCGATTTGTATGATATCGGCATATTCTTTAACTAACGGCAAGTCCAAAGTATCCATAACTTCCGTTACAATAAGAAGCCCGGTTTTTTCTCTTGCCGCAGCAAGAAGCTCAAGCCCTCTTTCCTCTAACCCCTGAAAGTCATAAGGCGATGTTCTGGGTTTGAAAGCTCCGCCTCTTAAAATAGTAGCTCCTGCAGCTTTTACCCCTGCGGCTATTTCCAAAAGCCCTTCCACATCATCTTCCACGCTGCAAGGTCCTGCCATTATAACAGGTCTTGAATTGCCGCCTATTTTAACGCCGTTTGCAAATTCAATAACGGTATCTTCTTTTTTTGATTCTCTGCTTGCGAGTTTAAACGGTTCCTGAATAAGCTTAACTTCTCTTACCCCTTCAAGTGATGCTATAGACTGCGGCTGGACAAGCCTTTTATCGCCTATTGCCGCAATTACCGTCAGTACTTCTCCCCAGTTTATATTGATTTTAAAACCGTTGTCCTCAAGTTTTTTGACCACTTTTTGGATTTGTTCTTGACCTGCCCCGGGTTCCATTACTATAATCACTATATTCTCTCCGTTTTAAACTCTCCTTTCCTATTCTTACATAAAAAAAACACTTTGGTAATTTGAAATAATATTGTAACAATTTGTAAATAACGATTCTCAAATATTAAAGTTTTGATAGTTATATGCCGATACAAATAAAATATAAATAGTGTAATAAGGGGTTTTAAATTTATGACTAATGATTTCTTCAGCTACTGGCAAGCAAGGTATGATGTGTATACTCCGAATACCAAAACAACCGCACGTACATCAACTTTTAAGTATGTAACGGAAGATTCTTCCACAGGTTCCGCCAACGGAAGCGGAACAACTACTCCGCCACCGTCCACAGGTACTACAATTACACCCAATCCTAACGAGACAGCAGCAGCATTTATAACAAGATATGCTCAAGCAAAAGGTTTAACTGAAGCCCAGGCTAAAGCTGAAATCCTTGCTGATTACGGTAATATAGAAACAAAAGAAGATGAACTTAAAACTCTTGAAGATGATATAAAAGAGCAAGAAGCAGAACTTACAAAATGGCAAGCAAGATTAGAAGGAGCTACAGGTACCCAAATTAAGGTTTACCAAAACCAGGTAAACAGTAATCAAAAGGATCTTGATACTCTAAAAGCAACACTAGAATCATTGCAAAAAGAAGTCGATTTTTATAAATCCGTTTCCGCTTTTGCAGTAGAAGAAACAACAGCACCTGAAGAAACGGAAGATACAACCGAAACATAAGCAGCCCCTGCGTAAGAAGCTATTGCTAAGGTAAAGCTATAGGCAGAGTGTTTAACATAGTTATCCCTGTTTTTTGTTTTCCAATAACTTTTGAAGTACATACGATGCCATTATAATCCCTGCGCATGGCGCAACAAAAGGCGTTGTTGCAGGTGTGATTTTTTTATATTCTATAGTTTGTCCCGAATTTGTTGTTATTTTTTCTTCTATTGTATGTTTCTCCGGTTTTATCGGCTTTTCGCTGCTTAAGACCATTGCCAGTCCTTCTTTAATCCCATCCTTTTTTAATCTGTTAATTATTCTTGAAGCAAAGGCACAGTTGGTTTTTGTAACATCTTTCAGGTCTGCAATGTAAAGCTGTGAGGGGTCAATTCGGTTTGCTGCCCCCATAGAGCTTATGATGTTGATATTTTTTGCCATACAGTACCCTATAAGCGCTGTTTTAAATGCAAAACTATCTATTGCATCCAATACGAAATCAAAATTTTTTTCAAATAAGCTGTTCATATCAGATGTATAAAAATCATTAACGGCATTGACTTTTGCAGTCGGGTTGATTTGGAGTATTCTTTCTCTCATCAGGTCAACTTTATATTTATCTAAAGTTTTACACGTTGCAATAAGCTGCCGGTTGATATTAGAAGGGGCAGTCTTGTCAAAATCAATAATAGTAAAACATCCTATGCCGCTACGGGCTAAGGCTTCTGCCGCATAAGAGCCCACCCCGCCTATGCCGAAAACGGCAACATTAACGTTTTGAAGATACTGCTGAAATTCTTTGCCCCAAAACATTTCATTTCGTTGAAAAATATCGTTATTTTGCATGCTTGCCAATCTCAAACAATTTTTTATATAGTTCCTTCACCTCGGGCGACATAGGACTTTCAAGTACAATTTTAATTCTGGCATTGTGAAAACCTGATGAACCGTCTTTTTTAGGAAGCCCGAGATTTTTCAGGCGCAAAGATTTTCCGCCCTGAGTTCCCGGCGGAATAGTAACTTTTACCGCACCGCTTAGCGTTCTTACTTCTTTCACCGTACCCATAACAGCCTCTGCAGGAGTGATTTCTACGTCAGAAGTTACATTTTCGCCTTCGATTTTAAATTGTGATTTGGGGTTGAATTTTATTGTCAGATAAAGGTCGCCGATATTGCCGTATTCATCTTTTTTACCTTCGCGGGGCAGTCTTATTTTTTGACCTTCTTTTATCATCTTGGGTATTTTAATATTTAATGATTTTGAAACCGTAGCAATTCCGGTTCCGCCGCATTTATAGCAGTTGCTGCCTCTGCCGGTGCATTCTATGCAGCTGTCAAGGTAAGTAACTTTTACGGGTTTGGATATGCCGTCTATTGCGTCCTCAGGTTCGATTATGAGGGTTTCGTTTATATCAAGGTTTTTAGGGTTTGGGCGTTTTGCGCTCCGGGTATATGATTGAAATGGTGAACCCGTATTTTTTGAGGCTCTTCTTTGCGATTGAGATTGTGAGGTAAAATCACCGAACAAAGAACTGAAAAAGTCGCTGAATCCGCCAAGGTCTTCATAAGAAGAAGATGTCCTGAAACCGCCGAAACCGCCCCTGCCTCCGCCAAAGTTAAAGCCTTCAAACCCCGGCGGCGGAGTGAATTCAGAACCTTGCTGCCAATTTGAACCCAATTGGTCGTATCTTTGACGTTTTTGGCTGTCAGAGAGGACTTCGTACGCTTCGTTTATATCTTTAAACTTTTCTTCCGCACCTTTTTCTTTATTTACATCAGGATGGTATTTTTTTGTCAGTTTACGATAAGAGGATTTTATCTCTTTGTCCGTTGCGCTGCGCTTTACGCCTAAAATTTCGTAATAATCTTTGTATTTCATATTTTTTCTTTACAATACATTCTAATGTTTTTATTTTAATATAATAATTGTATAAACAAAAGAAAATAAATTATTTTTTAATATTTTTAAGATGAGGGACTTTTTAGTGTATATAAAGAAGATTTTACCTGTTATAATTTCACTTTTTATGTGTATTTCCGTTGCTTGTGCGCAAGAAAATACACCTGTGGAAAATTCACCTGCCGTAACTTCTAATGAAGCTAATGTTGACGGTAATACCCAAACCCAGGAGAAACCTAAAAAATACAGATTTTGGGAAGAAAAGCCCAGAGTAAAAAAAACTTCTCCTTATGTTGTTTATAAAGAGTTTGTTATCTCTAAAATTGACCCCGGCGATAAATTAAGAGGGGCGAACGAACTCGTTATTTTTACAAGCCTTTACGGGGAAACAACAGGTACCGCGCCTAACGGGCTGGAAGCTGTAATCATTAATAACAGAGTGTCTAAAATCAACCAGTATAACTCTTTTATACCCAAAAACGGGTTTGTTCTCAGCGGTGAAGGCACTGCCAAAAACTTTATCAATGATAACCTGTTTGAGGGCGCTGATATAGAGATAGATTTTGAAAGCAGCAAACTTAAAGTAAAGGCTATACCGGACAATTATACCTATGAAGCCCGTGCAAGAATTGACAAAGTTAAAGATATTCTTGCAAACTCTAACCCTGATGAAGTTAATGTTGATAACATGAAGTTTTATTTGAAAAGAGCGGATGATTTGCTTTATACGGCAAGGAAGCTTGTTAAGTTTGAAGACTATGAAGATGCTAACAGACTTTCCAAAGACGCAATGTTATATGCCGATATGGCGCAGTACTCTTCTGCCAAATATATCCCGTCCGAGCACAGGGGGATGTGGGTTATACCTTTGCAACGGTCTGTTGATGAAGTAGTGCAGGCTTTTGATATTATTCAAAGGCTGGACATAGAACACATATATATAGACACAACTTACAAAGGTTTTACGGTCTATCCTTCATCAGTTATGAAGAAAGCCGGCATGCCTGAGCAGCTGCGTTATTACGGCAATTTTGACCCTATAGCGGCCTGGATAGAGCTTGCTCATCAAAATGACATGAAAGTCATATTATCAACCCCGACCTTTAATGCAGGAACTCCGGACCCTTCCCAAAGGCAACTTCATATTTCAAAACTTCACCCCGAATGGTTGAATACGCACTCTAAATTGTCAAAAGCGGGGGAAGCGGACTATTACCTTGACCCTGCCAACCCTGAAGTGCAGCGCTTTATTATTGATACTGCCGTTGAAATGGTTAAAAAATACGATGTTGACGGTATAAACTTTTCTTATTTGATTTATCCTTATTCAGAAGATGCCGATAACAAACAGCTTGGATATACCAAATATGCAAAAGAAGAATTTCATAAATTTACGGGTATTGACCCTGCAAAAATAGAACCGCTCAGTGAGCAGGAGCATTTGTGGAAGGCATACAAGGCTTCTAAAATAACCGCTTTAGTCAGGAATTTGAAGATTTTGAGGCAGCTAAATAAAGACTTGCTTTTGTCTGTTAATTTGTACCCTTTGGCAGCAGAGTCTTCTCAGGATTATAAAAATTGGAATGCTGATAAAAATCAAATAGCGTTATTGCCTGTTTTAACGTCGGCTGATGATGATTTTGCAAAAAAAATCTTTGAGAATATAAATTTAAACGTGCCGAAAGAAACACAAATTTATCCTGTTTATACAGAACCTTATAACGACAACCCTCCCCGTGATTTTTTCAACCAGCTTTTGGTTGCAAGAGCGCAAAAAATGGACGGAATGATTTTTTACGATGTTGATTCTATCAGTAAAACTTTTTTTGATGCTTTAAGATTGAGCGTTTTGCGCAAACCTTCAACTAAGAAGCAAGATCGTTTGTATGAAAAACCGGAGAAAAAGTAAGCTTTGACGAATATTCTTATTACAGGGAGTTCTAACGGAATCGGCGAAAGTATTGCCGCTTTGCTCGCCGGGAGCGGACATAGTGTATTTTTAACAGGCAGAGATGAAACTAAGCTTGCTTGTCTGCAGTCACATATAGGTGCGAAAGGTTATTTTGCAATTGACCTTTTGCGGGAGAATGCCGCTGATATTCTTTATAATAAAGCTAAAGAAGCTTTGGGCGGGATAGAGGTTTTAATTAATAACGCAGGCGGATATTTTTACGGCAAGGTTGAAGATACTTCAATTTCTGATATTAACAGGCTTGTAAGGCTTAATACTATTGTACCTTATGAGTTGATTTCACTATGTGTAAAAGATATGAAATCGGCTTCTTTCGGCAGGATAATAAATATCGGCTCAATCAGCGGAGTGGTAGGCGAGGCAAATGCTTCTTTGTATTCAATGACAAAATCAGCTTTCACCGGAATGACAAAAGCTCTGGCGCTGGAGCTTGCGGCTTTTAATATAACAGTTAATACAATCAGCCCCGGTTTTGTAAAGACACGTCTGCTTGAAGAGTCTTTTGACGAGTGTTTTACAAAAGAAGAGCTGACAGATATGATTCCCCAGTCAAGATTTATTGAGCCTGTTGAAATAGCAAACCTTGTTAGATATCTGATTTCGCAGGAGGCAAAGGGGGTTACGGGGCAAAATATTAATCTTTGTGCGGGTATGAGTGTTGGTTAGTGTTATGAATAATGATTTTCAATATGTACAGGTTTTGGTAGACATTCCGAATATTGATACGCGAACGTTCAGCTACAAGGTCAGCGAGGATTTAAAACCAAAACTTAAAATAGGACAAATTGTTCTCGTTCCTTTCGGTATGCAAGGGGCAGTCAATGCTTTTGTGGTCGGGTTTTCTAACTATCTGCCCGCAAATATCAAAGCTAAATCAATATATCAAATTTTAGAAGAAACACCTGTTTTTACTTTGGAATATCTGAATTTCCTTCAATGGATTTCGGCTTATTATTGCTGCTCTTTGCAAAGTGTTATAGATACCGCTGTTCCGGCTTCTTTTATATCTAAATCCAAGAAAATTGTTACTTTGCTTGAAGACGGGATTTTAGGCGGGCATGATTTTTCCAAAGAACAGCTCAAAATTCTTGAAATTTTAAAAGAAAAACAAAAGACACCGCAAACTTCCTTGCTTAAAGCTGCGAAGCTCACCCCTTCAAAATTTTATGAGGCTTTAAGGAAACTTAAGGCTGCAGAAATTTTAACGGTACAAAGTGAGATTGAGGAAAAATCAGCACAAACAAAATTTGAAAAAACCATTGTTTATAAAAACTCTGACAACGCTACAAAACGTCAGCAAACAGTGCTTGATATTCTAAAGGAAACAGGTGATATCAAACAAAGCGATTTTATAAAACTTGCTAAAACAACCGGCGCTACTTTAAAAAAACTTGAGCAAAACGGAAATCTTGAAATAAAAGAAGCAGAGGTATACAGAAATGCACTTAAAATTTTTGCAAACGTAGAGCAGGAGGATTTGGCGGTTTTAAATGCGCAGCAGAATTTTGCATATTATAAACTCAAAGAAGCGTTTAAAGCAGGGGATACTTTTCCGTTTTTGCTTTACGGAATTACAGGTTCAGGCAAAACTGAAATATATTTTAAGCTGATAAACGATGTGATAGAACAAGGTAAAACCGTGATATTTTTAGTGCCGGAAATAGCCCTCGCCTCTCAGCTTGCAAGACGTTTTGCCGCTAAATTCGGTATAGAGCAGGTAGCAGTATGGCACAGCAGCGTTTCTGAAGGCGAGAAATATGATATTTACCAAAAACTCAAATCAGAAGAAATAAAAATCATTATAGGCGCCCGCTCTGCAGTATTTGCTCCGATAAAGAATATAGGCTTGATAGTTATTGACGAAGAACATGAAAGCACATACAAACAAACCTCGGTAAATCCCCGTTATGATGCCCGCCTGCTCGCAAAAGAACGGGCGCAAAGAGAAGGAGCAATGGTGCTTTTAGGAACCGCAACGCCTGATATAAATTCTTATTATGAGGCATTGAATTCGAATCACCTCTTGACTTTAACCGAACGATATAACGATGCAAAACTTCCAAAAGTTAAGGTTGTTGATATGCGTTTTGAAAATGCCAAAGGCAACCATAGCATATTTTCAAATGCCTTGCGTAATGAAATTAACGCTAATTTAGCCAACAAAAAGCAAATTATTCTGCTTGTTAACCGAAGGGGGTTTTCGACAACTTCGTACTGCGTAAGCTGCGGTCATATCATTGAATGCCCGAAGTGTTCGATACCTTTGATTTTGCACAAACCTACAAACCAACTTCGATGCCATTACTGCAATTATACCCGTAATATTGCCTCAGTTTGCCCTGAGTGCGGTGAAGAAACCATAAAAAATTACGGGCTGGGAACGCAAAAGGTGGAAGAATTTGCAAGACAAGACTTTCCCGAGGCTCAAATAGCAAGGCTTGATAGTGATATTATGTCGACGAAGCACGGTCATATCAATATTTTGCAGGATTTTGCAAACGGTAAAATTGATATCCTTATAGGCACTCAAATGATAGCAAAAGGACTTGATAACCACAATGTTACACTGGTGGGGGTTTTGATGGCTGACCAAAGTTTCAGGCTCCCTGATTTCAGAGCATCGGAAAGAGGCTTTCAGCTTTTGACGCAAGTGGCAGGCAGAGCAGGCCGGGGAAATTTTGAAGGGCTTGTGATTTTTCAGTCATATAATCCTGACTTTTTTGCTTTGACAGATGCTAAAAATCAGGACTATAAGAATTTTTATTTGCAGGAAATCCAAAACAGGTACGAACTCGGGTATCCCCCTTACTCTAAGTTAATTCGCTTTATTGTGAGTTCAAAGCTTCAGTTTAGGGCAGAAAAATTGGCTGCTGAAATTGCAAACCGATTTTTAGCGCTTGTTAAAAATCAGGGTATTGAAGAAAAACTGGAAATTTTCGGTCCGTCAGAATGCGTTCTTTCCAAGTTGAATAATGAATACAGGTATCAAATTTTAATTAAAAACAGAATGGGCGGCAAGGGGCATTTTTTGATTACTTCTTTTATAAAGACCATTAATACCCCGTCTGAAATAAAGTTCCTTATTGATGTTGACCCTGTTGATATGTTGTAGGATTTAATTGTTAAATCTTACTTAACGTAGTATTATTTTCGGTTATTTATTGGTAAAATATTTCATATGAAGAAGAGAACGAAATTTTCCATAATATTTTTAATCGTTTTTGCTGTCTTGGGGGTAGCGGCGTTTATTTTTTCTGCAAGAATTACAGCTGATTTTAAAAAGGCGCTTTCAGGCGACGGTTCTTTAGAGTCCGTTACCATCAAAGATATTGTTATTACAGAAACAAAAGACGGGATAAAATATTGGGAAATTTATAGCGCTATCGGTGAATATGACAGCACTAAAGTTAACGCAAAACTCACTGATATAGTTGGTAATTACTATCAGAAGGGCAAAGTAATTATGAGCTTTACCGCTCCAACGGGTATTTATTCTGCAGACAAAAAAAAAGTTACTTTAACGGGAGGGGTTCGTGTAGTAGGTGAGGATGATACTGAAATTACTGCTAATGAAGCATCCTGGGCTACTGCCGATGATAAAGTTTATGCTCATGGTAATGTTGTTATAAGGAAGCAATATGAAATCGTTGCTTTAAGTAACAGCGCAAGCATAACGACAGATTTCAAAAAAATAGAAATATACGATAATACAGAACTAAGAATTTATAAGAAATAAAAGGATAGGAGAGCCTATGAAAGTTATAAGACATATAATTTTAATACTCATTTTGATAATCGGCATTCATTCGGCACATGCCGCAACTTTAGTAGTTGAGTCAAAAAAACAGGATTACGATGACAGTAAAAAACTTATTACTTTAACTAAAGATGTTAAAGTTACCATAGATGATGTTAATGTGCGCAGCCCAAAGGCGTTTTTAACTATTAATGCCGAAGGTAAACCTGATACTGCTACTTTTGTGGACGGAGTTAATGTTATAAAAATGACAAAAGATAGCAAAAGTGAGGTGAAAGCAAGTATTTTAAAACTTTCTTTGATTAATAAGGAAGGCGAGGCGACAGGTAATGTTCAATCAAAGATGACAGAGATGGGAAAACCTACGGTTACGATAAAGTCTGATTACCAGTCATTTAATTTGGATACCAATATTATGGAAGCTAAAAATAATGTCGTGATGACTTATGATGATATAAAAACAAATTCTGACCGCGCAGTTATTAAAATTACTAACAAGGGCGGCTTGGAAAAACTCAGGATTTTAGGTAATGCAAAAATTATTCAGGAAAAAGTTACGGTTACAGGTGATGAAATAACATTAACCACAGCTACGGAGGTTTTGACTGCAAACGGCAATACTCATACTGTTTTGGTTTCTGATGATACCAAAGTTAATATTTGGGGTAAATATCAGCAGTTTAACAATAAAACAAATACGGCAATGGCAAGCGGTTCGGTGAAGATTATTTATAACGAATTTACTGCCACAGGCCCAAAAGCTGTTTTGTTACCTAACCCTAAAACTAAAAAACCCAACAAAATTGTATTTGCCGGCCGTTCTACTATTACGGAAGGGGATAAGAGCATTCAGGCTGATGAAATTGAAATTACCATGAACCCGAAAAACTTTACCGCAGAAGGCAATGTTAGGACGATAATAAACAACCTTGAAAGTTTAGATTCAGGGAATAAAGGTATATAGAGATGGCAATAAAAGCAACGAATTTAGTAAAAATTTATGACAACAGAACAGTAGTTAATAATGTTACTTTTGATGTAAACCCCGGCGAGGTAGTAGGACTTTTAGGTCCTAACGGGGCAGGCAAGACAACTTCATTTTATATGATAGTGGGATTGGTAAGACCTGAAGCAGGCAAAATTGAGCTGGACGGTGTCGACCTGACTAACAGACCAATGCATGAAAGGGCGCTTGCCGGTATTGGTTATCTGCCTCAGGAAACATCTATTTTTAGGCGATTGACGGTAGAAGATAATATTAAGCTGGTGCTTGAAATGAATCAGAAACTTAATGATAAACAGAAGAAAGATTTTCTGGAAGAATTGCTGGACGATTTTGGTATGACACGTTTAAGAGGTGTTTCTGCCGTTAAGTTATCGGGCGGAGAAAGAAGAAGAGTTGAAATCGCAAGAGCATTGGCAGCACAGCCGAGATTTATACTGCTTGATGAACCCTTTACAGGCATTGACCCTATCGCCATTCAGGAAATTCAGGAACATATAAGAAAACTGATTAAAAAGGATATAGGAGTTCTTATAACTGACCATAATCCAAAGGCAACGCTATCTATTACGGACAGGGTTAATATTATATTTGACGGTCAAATTATGATATCAGGCTCAAGCATTGATGTCGCAAATAACCCTCAGGCTAAAAAATTCTACCTGGGTGAAGATTTTGAGCTATAACAATGAAAAATAAAATCAAACTTTTAGATAAATATATTTTGGAATCAATTTTAGCGGCAACTGTTGTCGGGATTATTGTTTTCGTCGTTATATGGATTTCTCCTGAAATTATGTTCAAAATTATAGGTAAAATAATTGATGGTGAAATTTCTTTTCAGGTAGGGTTGAAACTTTTTGTTCTCGAAATTCCTTCAATCCTGGGCAAAGCAATTCCGGTAGGGTTATTGCTCGGTTCATTATTTGTTGTTGATGTAATGAGCCGTAATTTTGAGCTTGTTATTTTACGCTCGGCGGGGGTAGGTTTTTTCAGGCTTGTAACCCCTGTTATCACACTTGGTCTGATTTTCGCCGTATTTTGTTTATTTGCATACAATGTATTAATCCCATATTCAGCCAAAAAACTTGTTTATACCGGAAAAGGCAAGCAGTATGTACAATTTGCCTATTTAGAACGGGATATTCAAAGCAACCCTAAACAACTTATAATAGTTAACAGTTATGACGGTACTAATATACAGTATATTAATATTTTTCAAATAGCGCCTGATAATTTGCTTCCTACCGATGACCCTTCGATGAAAAATATTATGTTTGCACAAAGAGGTGAATTTACAGGCGATGAATTTGTTGTGCATGAAGTAAAGGTATATGAGCTTTTAACCTCGGGGATTTATAAGGCTATAGTAGATAAACCCAGTGTAACTATTTTAAAAGGCAAAAGTGCAATAAATGCACAAAAACTTTTAAAAGCCTATGACATCAGAGTAGAATCATTAACTCACAAAGAGGTAAATGATTATCTGAATTTGCTTAAAGATGAGCAAATATCAGATGAGTATAACTATACAAAAAATAAACTCTACCAACGTTATGCGCAGGCAGTGAGCTGTATAGTTTTTGCGCTTTGCGGGGTTGTTTTGGGCTGGAGCAGACCGAGGGAGAATCGTTTTGTCGGCTTTACTTTAGGCGCTTTGATAATTTTTTCATATTACCTGACAATTCCTTTTATTGATATGCTGGCGGAAAAATCTATTCTGCCTCCGTTTATTACCGCATTTTTGCCGATAACCATAATATCCGTGGGCACTTACTTTTACGCTAAATTGAAGGATATTTAAAAATAAAAAACCGCCTTTAAAAGACGGTTAAAATGTTTCTCTAAATAGACTTATAACTTTATAAACTTACATATTATCGGCGCTGAATAAATTAGCTGCCAATTCGAGTTTTGCGCTTTCACTCAGGTTTTGATACAGCGGCATATTACCCATTTCTTTTTCGAATGCACCAAGCCCTTTTAAAACTTGTGCTTCAAAGCCTGCCATAAGGTTCCCTATTCTTTCTTTTGCTGCTTCATCGTTGTATTGATTAACGTCAATAGTTTTTTTAGGTTTAATGTTCATTTGTGCAATTAAGCTGGCATGCGCCAAATGATTCAGGATTTCATCAGCAGGAATATTTTTGCTTTCGACACTGCTGCTTTTAACCTCTTCTTTTTCTTTAGCAGGTTTGTTTGTTTCTGTTTTGGAGTCGTTTTTGATAAAATTTACTGAATTGGGATTAACGTATTCGGGTCCGATATGTGTCATATTTTTCTCCTTAGATTGACTTTCTTTTCTTAATCAATTTATCGGCATATTTAATAAAAACTTTAGGATTTTAAAAGAATTATTTACATTTGTTTACAAAAAATGTTAAACTGGAATAAGTTTAGGTAAGGATAGCATGACTAATAATATTTTAGTAATTACAGATGATAAAGGAAGAGTAGAGCTTGGCATAGCCGAAGAGGATGCTAATGTTGTCATCGTGAGCAGTTTTGACGAAGTTGATGAGTTTAACTTTGATTTAGTTATATTTGATTTTTACGGTTTTAATATTGCCAAAACTGATGACAGGATTATAAATATTCCTGTTATTTTTGCTGATGAATTAGATTCAATAGACTTGAAAGTCCGGTTATGTAATTTCTTTGAGACAGAGAATTTAAAACAAACCCTGAACGATTTGAATGCTGAATTTGAAAAAAAACTGCTGGAACATATAAAACTGATTGATGCTATGCAGATGGAAACTATTTTTTCTCTGGCAAAACTTGCCCAATCAAGAGATGATGATACCGGCAAGCATTTAGACAGAGTAAAGGAATTTTGTTATGCTTTGGCTATTGAGCTTTCTAAAAAAACTAAATTTCAAGAGGTCATTACGGAAGAGTTTATAGAAAATATAAGAAATGCAAGCCCTTTGCATGACATAGGCAAAGTTGCAATTACCGACTTAATTCTTCTCAAACAGGGTAAATTAACACAGGAAGAATTTGAGACTATGAAAACCCATACCGTGCTCGGCTACGATACATTGAATGAAGTTGACAGTAAATTTGGCGACAATACTTTTATTCAGATGGGTAAAGTTATTGCACGTTCACATCATGAGCGCTGGGATGGCACAGGTTATCCGGATAAACTGAAAGGTGAAGAAATCCCGCTTGCTGCAAGAATTATGTCCATAGCGGATGTTTATGATGCGCTTAGAGCCAGAAGGGCATACAAAGAACCTTTTTCTCATGAAAAATCCTGCGCCATTATCATGGAGGGTAAAGGTAACCAGTTTGACCCTGACATAATAGACGCTTTCTCTAACGTTCAGGAAGATTTTGACCGTATATATAAGAGGTTAAATGACTGATTCTTAAACCAGTCCTTTAATTCCCGGAAATTCTTTGCTCCCTGTCCTTTTTTCGGTTATGTAGTATTGTATTTTAGGGATTATTGTAGACAAGAAGAGTATTGAAACTCCAAGTCCTATTCCGTTATAGAAAAGTTTCATGACCATGTTACGGTTTTTAACCTGTTTTAATATTTCGGGGGTTATTTCTCCCTGCCCGGCTTTGGATGCATATTCCGCTACACTTTCCAGGTATTCTTTTGCTTTGATTTTGATTTTGTCTATTTCTTTGAATGATACAAATTTTGCCGCATTCTGAGATTTACCTTTGGTGGCTGTCTTTACGGCATTTGTCAGAAATTCGGCATCATTAGCCAGTCCTGTTCCAAGCGAATTTTTTATTTCACTGATAGTCAGCAGTGATTTTGAGGCACAATCGGGTCTTAAGTCGAGGAACCTTTTAGCATTAGCCGTAACTCTTGAAATCTCTTTACTGTCGGTTATTTGGGATTTTAACAGTTCTTCAAAGTGTTTTATATCAATAGTTTTATCTTTTATTGCAGCAATAATGCCATCTGTATTTTGGCTGTTTCCTAAAATAAGCCTGTTGTAATCATTTAAATTCATACCGGCTTTAACCCGACCTGACAGCTGCTCATTTATAAAATGAGCTGTATTAGGGTCTATATTTGTGTTTTTGCCTTTAAACTTATCAGCGATTTTAGATAACCCGAAGAATATTAACGGAGTTGAGAGCATATAGAAGAAAGTTGATGCCAAGTCCCTAAAGAGAATTTCAATCATTTCATCTTTATTCCTCGTGCTTTTCGCTCTTCCCAGAAACAGTCCCCCGTCTATTGTTAGCAGCTTAACTATCTGGTTATTTTCCATGAGATGTGCTGCTGCACCCATAGTATCTCCCAGTCCATTGAAAGTAACATCTTTTTGTTTAGTCTTTTTTAAAAATTCATTTATGGAAACTTTATGCTCTATTGATTGAGGCGGTTTATTATTATTGTTGTTGTTTTTTTTCTGTTTCTTTAGGGTATTGGCAGTAATTTTTTGGTAAAATTTGGGCAGCATGATACCGCTCAGGTATACGCCTATTAAAGAAGCCATCGCTATTTTTGTAAATTTAAGGCTTGTGAGCTTGTTTTTTATTTCTGGTCTTACTTCTATGGCTTTTTTAAGCGGGTTTCTTATTATATCGCTGCCGACATCCACTTTTATTTCAGAGAGTCCTTTTTTATCAAAAATGCCGGTTTTACCTATTATTTTATCAAAAAGACAGTTTAAACCCGTGATACCGAACAGCCATACGCCTGCACTTATACTCTCGTCTATAATTCTTTCTTTTGCCTCTATAATCCCGCCTCTTTTATAAGCTTGATAGGTTCTTCCCGCTGTTACACCTGCTTCTAAAATTATAATCGGCAATAGAGCCTTAGGGCTGGTAAGATTTGACGCTAAGGTTCTTAATTTATTATTATTAACTATTCCGGTTAGGGTTTCGTTTCCAAATATTTTCATGATGTGTACTTTCAACACTATTAAATCCTCGGACAACTTTTTTTTGCTAGTTTAATGGTAAATTTTTCTAAACTTTTAATATGATTTTTGGGTTTTGATGCTGTTAAAATTTGTCGAAAATTGTATAATATGGTTATTGAAATTTAGAATTGTGTTATTATAATATTTTTCAGGTGGTTATAAGGTAAAAGTATGTTAGCAAATCTTGTCAGTCTATTAGGTAAAACATTTCAAACTGGTGAAGTTACCCCTGTTAAAAAGACGACCTCGCAGGTTAATCCTTTTGCTAATCCGTTTGTAAATTCCGAAGCTTCTGCCCAAAGGGAGTTTTACGGTAAAAATAAGCCTGTTCATGGGGGATATTTTGCGGGGTATTATAACGGAAAGCCTAATATAGTCGGTACAAGATTATTTATAGAAGTTTAAAATGAGAAAAATATACATTTCAGCTGATGTTGAAGGCTTAAACGGGGTTGTGAACCCTAGTCAGATTGCGTGCGATTATTCTATTCCTTATAATGAGATGTGTCTGCAGCTGCATAAGGAACTTAATGCTCTTATAAAAGGCTTAAAGCTGGCAGGTGTAGAGGATATAGTCATAAACGATGCGCATGGCGCAATGAATAATATAGCCTTAAGCGAACTGCCGGAGGATGTAACTCTTATCACAGGCAAACCCAAACCGGTTTCTATGATGTACGGACTGCATGAAAGCTTTGATGCGGTAATATTCTTGGGCTGTCATGCAAAAGTTTGCAGCAACGGCGTTTTGGCTCATACTTTTAATATGGCGTTTAAAGATGTTAAACTTAACGGCGCTACGGTTGGAGAGGCGCAATTAAATGCGATTTTTGCCGCTTCAAAAGGTGTGGGTATAGTTTTGGCATCGGGGGATGACGTGCTTTGTTCTCAAATTAAGGAAGATATAGGTAATATTACAACTATAGAAACCAAAAAAGCCATATCTTTTTCGGCCGCTGTTTGCAGAAAGAATGAAGAGCTGCTTGAAGAATATATTCAAACTGCAAGCAAAGTGAATAACCTACCGATAATTACCTATCCTGTTTCGGATAATTACATAATAGAAATAGAACTTGCTGACGGTAAGTGCGAAAAATTTTCTTCTTCCGACTACGAAGAAGTTTATAAATTCATGCAAAAAATCTCCGCTACTGTCTGACGAAAAAACCAAACCCCATCGGCTTAAATCTTTCTAAAGAGGACTTAAGTTCATAGTTTTCTTTGGTAAGTTGGTTAAGCTTTATTCTTAAATTTTCATTTTCTGTTTTTACCTGAATAAGCTCAACTACCACTTCGTCCAAACCGTCCAATTTATTTTCAAGAGTTGTTTCAATTTTTTCAATAAGAGCTTCATGGCTAAATGCCATTTTTTCAACGGCATTTTTAAACTCTTCCATTAATTGCAGTTGAGAAGAATTGTCTACTGTTGCAATAGGGTTTTGGACAGCAGAATGAGGCATAACTTTTTCATCTATTTCAGAAAATTTGTCAGCCTTAAAATGAAGTTCCTTAATTCGTTTTAAGAATTCAACATCATCTTTCAGAAAGAAAGTTTTGCCGGTATTCCTGTCCCTTTTGGGGAATACCTTTAACTTACGACAAAGATCCTTAATCTCTTCATTGTTGGTATCCAATACTTTTCTGACATCGCTTGGTGACATAATGGCATTGTCATTGTACAATGTATTTTCGCTCATCTTAACCCTCTTAAACAATATGTGATTAATAAAATTATAGTTTCTATTTATTCACAAGTCTATTTTATTAAGTTTTATAAAGTTATTTTTATTGCAAACCAAGCCATTCTTTTTGAGCATCTGCAAGGGCTTTGCTTGCGGGAGTTTGGTTTAAGAGTACCTGCTGTACCGTGCGGTTAATTATTTCGTTTAGCAGGGCATGATTTTGCTGGATTTTTATCGGGGCAACAGAATGATTTAGCTGCTGAGCGCCTATGCGGCGTATTTGTTTATCTAAGCTATCGGAATTTGATGAAAAATATTCGTCTTTCAACGCTTCTTTTTGGGACGGAAAAACAGGGGCAAGTTTTGCAAATTCAAGCTGATTTTTTGCATTTGTTAAAAACAGCGCAAATTTCAGCGCTTCTTTCGGATGCTTTGACTTGATCGGGATAATAAGGTTCATCATCGAAAAATCCGACTTACCGTTATTGCCCTTGAGTTGTTCATATATTCCCAAATTAGAGTACACTTCGGGAGAGTTTTCTTTTATTGAATTTAAAAAATTTGTTCCTGATATCAAAATGACGCTTTGAGAACTCATAAATTGCTCCAGCGCTTCTCTATGCCCCTGAGTTATTGATTCTTTAGGGATAAGGTCATTTTGATAAAGGTATTTGTAAAGCTCTAATATTTTTATATTCTCAGCGTTATTAAAGTCTAAACCTTCCGGTTTGTAGATTAAGGAATTGTATTTGTTGAAAATTTTCAGCATATTGCCGCCTTCGCATACTGTAGGCATAAGAGCGTAGACATTGGAATTTTGGCGGATTTTTTCGGCAAAATGTTTAAGGTCAAAGTAATTTTGAGGCAAATCTTTCTCTGTCAGGTTTGCGGCATTGAGTATTTTTTTGTTGTAGTAAGTAACAGAGGTTGTTAAATACCACGGAATACCAAATACTACTTCCCCATAACTCAGGTTATCAATGGTTTGAGGGATATATTTTTCCAAATCTTCAGGCTGCGCCAATGTTTTTATATCAACCAGGGCTTTTCTTGTTGCGAGCGTAGCGCTGAAATCAGGGTTAAGATTGACCAAATCAGGCGTGTTGTTGCTCATAACCGAGGCCAGTGTCCTTTTTTCCCCTTCCGAAAAAGGGATATCAACCCATTTAATCTTAATATCAGGGTTTTCTTTTTCATATTGTGATATAACGTTTGTTATGTAAGGCCTGAAACTATCAAGCTGCAAAGTCCAAAATTCCAGTTCGATAGTGCCTTTCGCTCCTTTGTTTACACCGCAGCCTGTTAAGAATAAAATTAAAATAAGACTAACGTATAGAATTGATGATATTTTTTTCATTTCAACTCCGATTTAAAAACTAACCTCTTAGGATATTATATGAATTTATTTACAAATTTGGAAGAACAAAATAAACAAATTCCCTTGGCGGAAATTTTGCGCCCGAAAACTTTGAGTGAATTTTTGGGACAAAATCAAATTTTATCGGAAAATAATGCAATGAAAAATCTGCTGCTTTCAAAGCGGTTATTTTCTTTGATTTTATGGGGACCGCCCGGATGCGGCAAAACAACCCTTGCAAGGCTTATTACCAAAGAAACACAAAGTGATATGATTGAATTGAGTGCAGTTTCATCAGGGGTAAAAGATATAAAAGATGCTGTTGAGCGTGCAAAAGAAAATTTACGGGCTGGTATTAAAACGGTTCTGTTTATAGATGAAATTCACCGCTATAATAAAACGCAGCAGGATGCCCTTTTGCCTCATCTTGAAAAAGGAACGCTTTATCTGATAGGCTCTACTACGGAAAATCCTTCGTTTCAGGTAAACCCAGCGTTGGTTTCACGGTCTCAGGTTATGATGTTAAAACCGCTTGAAGACGAAGCTATGCTTTCCATCATTAGAAAAGGTTATAAATATCTGATGGAAAAATACGGTAAAGTTGAACTGGATAAACAGATAGGTGAAGCTATAGTGAATTTTGCAAGTGGAGATGCAAGAATTGCGTTGAATTTAGTTGAATATTCTTATTTTTCGAGCGACTTTAACGGACAGGAGCGCAGCCTATCACTGGAAATCCTGGAAGGGCTTATTCAAAGAAAAACAATAAAATATGATATGCAGGAACACTATGATATTGCCTCTGCTTACCAAAAATCAATGAGAGGTTCAGACCCTGACGCTGCGATATATTGGCTTGCAAAAATGATAGCGGGCGGCGAAGACCCGAGATTTATAGCCAGAAGACTTGTCGTCTGCGCATCAGAAGATGTCGGAAATGCTGACCCTATAGCATTTGTCCTTGCTATGAATGCACTTAAGGCTGTTGAAACGCTGGGGCTTCCCGAGGCAAGAATTCCGCTTGCTCAAGCAACTATTTACGTTGCCAAAGCACCGAAATCAAATGAGGCAATTTGTGCAATTGATTCAGCGCTTAATGATATCCTGCACAAAGGTAAAAATTATACCGTGCCTGCCCATTTGAAAGACGCTCATTATAAAGCTGCTTCAAGTTACGGTTTTGGGATTGATTATAAATACTCCCACAATCATCCTAATGAGGCACAAACCTTTCTCCCTGATGAAATGCTTGATACAAAGTATTTATAATTAATTTTATATCAGGGTATTTACTTTTTAAAACCGCTGTGTTATTATAATCTGTTAAGAAGATTAGTTACACGTTAAGTGTTTACCACAAAAACCAAGGAGATGAACAATGCAAGTGTCAGCGATTGGCGCACAACCCATAAAACCGGGGATGCGCGGTTTCGAGGAACAAAAACAAAACCAGGCGTTTGGGGCTACCCAATACGTTATAGTTCCTGCTGAAATTAAAAAAGACACTTTTATCGGCTGGGCAGGCAAAAATATAGCTGCTGCCTCTGCGTTTAGTGTGGTATGGGATTTGGGAAATAACTTGGCATCCAAATTCTTTAAAAGCGTTGAACCTATAACAATCAAACAAATGTTACATAACATTCCTAAGGTTGCAGGAATATTTTTACTTATTGGCGGTATTTTTAAAGCGATAAACGGATTATTTAATAAATAGTTAATGGTTACTACATAAAGGCGAATGATATGATAGATGCAATAAATGCAAACTTTTCTTATCATCGAGGCAGCAGGGGTGGCAGAGTCAGCAGAAACGGCATGTTCAGCCGGAACGGCGGGAACGATATTGTCAGCCGGGGCGGGAACGACATGGTCAGGAACGGCGGGGGCAAAATTGTCAGCCGCGGCGGGAATGACATGGTCAGAAACGGCGGTGGCATATCCTTCATGCGAGCGGATACGGCGGTTGCTCAACTTCAGTCCGGCGGTTCTGGTGGAGAAACCAAGGATAATTTAAAATCCCTTGCTTTTGTAGGCGGGTGTGCTGCAGCCGTTAGTTTAGTCGCAGATGCCCTTATCAATATGAAAGCTTTTTTGAAACTGGATACTTCTCTGCTTAAATCAATGTTTAAAAATGCCGGTATTTGGGCAGGTATAGGCGGACTTTGTTTTGGCTTTTTCAAAATTGTTGAAAGAATAAGTTTTGCGGGTGATTATAACGAAGGTTAGGCTATACTTGTATGGTATTTTTTAGCTGCTTTAATACAGAAGCTCTCTTTGTTCTGGTTATCATGTCAGTAAAGGCTTCTAACCTTGTGATGAAACCTGCTTCACCGGTGTGTTCATCTACGGTCAAATTCAGCAGCGGTTTTTTATATTTTTTTGCAAACCTTGTTATTCTCTCTATCATAAGTGAATCGGGTCCGCATCCGAAGGATGTAAGAGTTATAACGCCGTCGATTTTTTTATCTCTTAAATATAATCCTGCAGCTCCGGACATTTCGTACTCATTAGCCCAGTAAATATCGGTATCCAGGTTATGGAACCCTTGAAGCAGCTGTTCTTTCTCAAGTTCTTCAGCTAAATAAACTACGCTTCCCATCTTGTTTAATTTTTGAATAATTTTCATACTTATCTGATTATCAAATAAATTGTAAGCATGCGAAATAACGGCTATTTTAATTTTGTTATCAGTATTATGTTCTTTGTTTTCAAGTTCTATTTTGCCTTGAATAGCAAGCCGCATTGCTTTTTCGGCATCCATTCCCGATTTCACCATTTTTGTATAGCGATTCATACTTTCCCACCCTGATTTAGAAGCCGCCTTTATTAATTTTTTATCGGTAATGCCGAGAGGCGCAACTGACTCATACAAGTATTGATAAAATCCCTGATTTTTTTCTGACATATCTAAAGTCGGTTCAATAAGAAGATAATTCCTTTTAATTACGTTTCTTACCAGGTCAGGCAAACCCCTTATTTTAGAACAGTTATAAATTTTAGGTTCAATGGATTGAATACTTGGAGAGTATATTACATCAACCCCTTTATCCAAGAGGTTTAATACATGCCCGACATACACTTTCACAGGCAGGCAGGTCTCGCTGACAACCAAAGCACTGCCGTTTGAAACAATTTGTTTGGTAGTTTTATCCGATACGACTACTTCAATACCTAAATGTGTAAAAAAACCATGCCAAAACGGATAATAATTGTAATAACTAAGCCCTCTGGGAATGCCTATTTTCAATATTCTTCTCCTTGCCTGAGTATATTTTAGCATAAAAAAACACAACCTTTTGCAAGATTGTGTTTTTCGTATTTCTATAAATAGCTTAAACTTTAGTTGCTAAGTCCGCTACACCTCAGATGCCTTAGTTATGGTGTTACCGCTGCAGGTGGTGGTGTTACTGCTGCCGGTGGTGGTGTTACATTATCAGCTGCTTTTGCTACATCATCGGCGTTTTTGCCGAACAAGCCCTTCACAAACTTATAAGCTTTTACAAAAGGATATTCTACATAATCAGCTGCTTTAGCTGCATAACCTTTAATTTTACTCATTGTACCTGTTGCATCCGGCGCAACTTTTAGTAAATTAGTCCTTTTTAAAGTAACTAATGCTCCGGCTGCCACAGCTAAAGCGATAATAGTCTTAGTTAAGCCGCTCATTTTTTTGGGTTCGCCATAGTAATCCCCTGACTGGGTAACTGCAGCTGCAGGAGCTGCTATTGCCGCAGAAGCCTGGTTTGGCAATCTTGTAATGTCATTTTGGGAAAGCGGGGTATGTGCGTTGAAACTTATTGCGTTCATTTAGAACCTCCATTAGCTAAATACAGAACCTTGTTGTTTGTTTTAAAACATGGGCAAGCATTAATTTGTTAGTTTTTTGTGAATTGTAAACAAATGTTTCAATTTCTCCGATTATATCATATTTTTCCTAAAGTTTTAAGTAAAAATGCCGATAAAAGTAATACAGATATTAAACTTGGTGGTCGAAAATGGTTAATATGGATATTGATGTAGAACTTCTAACGCAGTATGCGCACTTGTTGACTAGTCAACAAGCTGGCAGGACTTCAAAAAGCGGCAAATCTAAAAAAAGCGGTGCTGCTAAGTTTTATGAGAAATCCAATTATAATTCTTCACAATTAGTTAAAGATTTGAACTTAAATGACCCCAAAGTAAGATATCAGCTCATTAAAATGATGAAAAGCAGTGATGTCAGCTATTTGTTAAAGCTTTTACAAAAAAAACATCTTCTTCTTGGCATGAAATTTTTCACAAAGGAAAAGTTGGCAAAGATTTTAGGCTCTATTCCTCAAGAAGAAATGATTAAAGTTCTAAAGAACATGTATACAAACAAGCAAATTATGGAAATGCTTCCCGAAGCCACGCTTAAAAGATTCTTAGCCAGCGATAAAATTGAAAAAAAGAACGTAATGGAATATTTAAAACAGCTAAATCCCCAAGAATTGAATAAAATGTACGAAGAAGCTACAGGGCAAAGAATGAACACCAGCAATAAATCGGATATGCTTAAACAAATCGAAGCTCTTAAGCCCGAAAAATTCCTGGAAGCTATTCAAAGTCTTCCCAAAAAGCATTTAGTAGGATTATCAGCCCATTTATTAAAAGAGCAGCCTGAACTGTTTAAAGAAATACCCACTGACAGATTATCAGAATGTTTTGAAAAATCTCTAAAAGGCGATATGATTCAGGGTATGGCAGCGCTTGATAAAGAGCTTCTTGTCAATATTGCACAAGGTTTGCCGCCTCAATTAATCCAACAAGTTGTAACTATGATTGACCCTAAAGACCTTGCGAATGTTCTTTTGGAAAATTGCACTGATTTGCTTGGCAAATTGGGTTAAGTTTAATATCTATTACCCTTAGCGGTTAGTGAATAGGTGAAGAGTTATTTTTCGCTGTCTTTACGAACGTAAGTGAAGCAATCCAGGTCAATGTCTTGTAAAACACCACTTTATCAATAGATTGCCACAAAATGCTTACGCATTTTTCGCAATGACAAGAACCGTCTTTGCGAACGTAAGTGAAGCAATCCAGGTCAATGTCTTGTAAAACGCCACCTTATCAATAGATTGCCACAAAATGCTTCGCATTTTTTCGCAATGACAAGAACCGTCTTTGCGAACGTAAGTGAAGCAATCCAGGTCAATGTCTTGTAAAACGCCACCTTATCAATAGATTGCCACAAAATGCTTCGCATTTTTCGCAATGACGAGAACCGTCTTTGCGAACGTAAGTGAAGCAATCCAGGTCAATGTCTTGTAAAACACCACCTTATCAATAGATTGCCTCAAAATGCTTCGTATTTTTTCGCAATGACAGTAAAAAGTAACTTTGCTCCGATAACCGTTAGTGGTTTATTCCTTCCTGTCTATATTTGTAATAAAATGAAAAAGACGATTACAGATAAGAGGGGAATAGCATGCCTGATATAAAAGCGCTTTACAGTGATTACGTTAAAACCCTTGAAACGTACATTATGTTCAAGATAGCACAGGATACTAACAGATTAAGACCTGAACTTGAGGCAAAAGGCCGTCCCCCTATTATGCTTAGTATTGGAGCTCCTACCCAAAATCCTCCGCAGTACGTGATAGATGCTTTGACAAAATCAATGGATGAAAAAGGCATACACTCTTATTCAGTACCAAAAGGTGAAGCTTTTTATCTTGAAGCAGTTAAACATAGGATGAAAAAGCGCTTCGGGGTTGATGTTAATCCTGTGGATGAAATTTTTTCTCTAATAGGTTCTAAAGAAGGTCTATCTGCCATGTTCAGAACTTTAATTAACCCTTCTTTGGATATACATAATCAGGATATTATTATGATACCTGACCCCGGGTATGCCTCTTATAAAGAACAAATTAAAACATCAGGCGGGCATGCTTATTCAATTCCTTTAACTCCTGAAAATAACTACATGCCTGACCCTTATGAGCTTTTGGCGCAGCTTGAAAAGGAAGGATTTAACCCCGAAAAAGTTAAAGCCTTTGTAATTAATTATCCCAATAATCCCCTGGGCGCTTCTGCAACAGATGAATACTTAAAAAAAGTAGTGGATTTTTGCTATGAAAAGAATATTTTGCTTGTAAGTGATGCAGCTTATGCTGATATGTACTTCGAAGGTGAGCAGCCGCCAAGAAGCATACTAGAGTTTGATAAGGCCAAGGATATTGCAATTGAATTTCACAGTCTTAGCAAACCTTATGCAATGACAGGCTGGAGAATAGGCTGGGCTTGCGGAAATAAAGATGCTGTGGCTGTTTTAGGCAAACTTAAATCAACAATTGATACAGGCTTATATAAGGCTGTCCAAAAGGCGGCAGCCGAAATTTTGACCGCTAAAGAAGGTGATGATTATATTAATGAAGTTAATAAAATATACGAAAAGAAACAGCAAATAGCTGTTAAAGGCTTCAAAGAGCTGGGCTGGGAGATTGACAATTCAACAGTACCAAGATATACCTTTTATTTATGGCTGCCGATACCAAGAAAATATAACACCGCAGAAGAATTCACATCGGCATTGCTTGAAACTTCAGGTATTGTAGCTGTGCCGGGTACTGCGTTTGGTAAATACGGAGAGGGTTTCTTTAGGGTTTCAATTGTAGCAACGGAAGAAAACTTGTATGAAGTTTTTGAACGTATGAAAAAAGATGGATTTTACTATTAAGAGGGAATTATAATGCAGGAAAATATTGTTTCAAACGGTCTTAAGAGATTATCAACGTTTCAACTGTTGAATTTTTGTTTAGGATTTTTCGGGCTTCAATTTGCCTGGCAAATGAGGATAATTTTATCAGGTCCTGTAACAGAGGGTTTTGGTGCAAATCCGATGTTATTTGGCTTAATATGGCTGGCAGGTCCTTTTACGGGCATGATTGTGCAGCCTGTTATAGGTGCGCTTAGCGATAAAACCCATACCAAATTCGGACGCCGCCGTCCTTATCTTTTAGGCGGTGCTGTTTTAGCCGCCATAGCACTGTGGGCTTTCCCCAATTCCGGTAATATAGCGGAATTTTTAGGCGGAATTACAGGGAGTTCCCTTCCCGTATGGTCAGGGCTTTTGATTGCTGCAATTATGATTTGGGTTATAGATGCCTGTGTAAATGTTGCGCAAGGTCCATATAGAGCTTTGGTTCCTGATATTGTTCCGCCGGAGCAGCATTCTATCGCAAATTCTTTCCTGAGTTTTGCCATAGGGCTTGGCTCTGTTGTTGCAGCAGGTACTGCACCTGTTTTAAAAATGATTTTTAATTATCAAATGAGTATTAATGCTCAATTTATAATGGCAGCGCTGGCGTTTTTACTTGCTATGCTTTGGACATGTATTACTATTCAGGAAGGTCAGGCTCCTGCAGCAGAAAGCGCTCAGGCAGATGAGAAAATTAAAGACCCCGGATTTATAGAAAATCTTAAAGGATTTTTTCAGCTTTCTCCCGAAGTTGCCAAAATTTGTATCGTACAATTCTTTACCTGGATAGGCATTATGTGCATGTTTATTTTCTTTACGCAATTTGCCGTACATAATGTGTTTGGTGTGCCTGATGTTGCCACAGACGGCACTGCTCTTGCATCCTTTAATTCCGCAAAACTTGACGGGACCAACTTTTCTTCAATATGTTTTGCCGTATTTAACCTTATATGTTTTGTTATTTCAATTCCTATCGGTATTTTATCCACAAAATTCGGTAATAAGCTGGTCCATGCTATTTGTGTAACTATTATGGCATTGGCATTTTTAGCTATGGCGTTTACGGTTAATACAAATGTTATTATGGCTGCAATGGCTGTAGCAGGTATAGGCTGGGCATCTGTTTTGGCTTTACCTTTTGCAATGCTTTCCGAATATATTAAACCCGGCATGGAAGGCTCTGTAATGGGTATATTTAACATCTTTATCGCAGGTCCGCAAGTTTTAGTGTGTACGCTTTTAGCCTGGTTTATTAACCAAAATGCCTTTAACACCCAAACAGGTACGTTTTATCATTATGAATACGCTTTTATAATCGGAGGAATTGTGCTTTTGTTGGCTGCAATTGCTTCTCTTACAATTAAAGAAAAACAAGTATAAATATGGATAAACTTAACTTTATTACTGCCGGAATACCTATCAGAACTAAGCCTCGCACTTATAAGCAGGCATTCGATGATCTTGAGGAAATGGGGCTTAACGGTGTTGAAATTGAGTTTGTACATGGTGTAAGAATGAGCAGCGATAATCAGCGGGAAATTGTTGAATTTGCGTCTCAAAAGAATATGATTTTAACGGCCCATGCGCCTTATTATATTAATCTGAATTCTAAAGAAGAAGAAAAGATCGAAGCCAGCGTTCAAAGAGTGGTTGAAACAGCCCAAATGGCAAAAAAGCTTGGGTTATACAGTATAGTTTTCCATGCCGCATTTTATATGGGAGCTGATAAAGACGTGGTTTTTGATAAAGTTAAAGCGGGGTTTGATGAGATTATGCAAACACTTAAAGAAGAAAAAAATACCGTTTTTGTCAGACCTGAAACCACAGGTAAACCTACTCAGTGGGGGGATTTAGATGAAGTTATAAAAATATCAAAACTCTACGATAATGTACTGCCCTGTATAGATTTTTCACATCTTCATGCAAGGAGCGGCGGGGCTTATAATTCTTATGACGATTTTAGCCGTATTTTAGAGCAAATAGGTGATGAGCTGGGTGATTTTGCTCTTAAAAATTTCCATGCGCATGCTGCCGGGATTGAATATACCCAAAAAGGTGAAGTAAGGCATTTAATGATGCGGGAATCTGATTTTGATTACAAAGCCTTAATGAAAGCCTTTAAAGCTTTTGATGTAAGAGGGGTTTTGGTTTGTGAAAGCCCTGTTATGGAAGAAGATGCAGTGCTTTTAAAAGAATATTACTCTAAGCTATAGCACATAACCTTCTTTTTGCTTGGTCAATATAGTATTGGGTTCCATGCTCGCTAAAGGCATGTACGAAACAGTCTTCCGGATTGACAAACGGAATGCTGTTGGTAAACGTTGATACTCCCTTTGTTCCGTCGGATTTTACTTCGGTTATTTTTAGTAAATAACGTCCGTCAGAAGTTGATACGTACCTTATAATATGGTCATGCCCGTCATCCATTGTACGGTGCATAATCAAATTTTCAACACGATTCGGGTGAATATTCGGATTACCTCGGAGTATTTCTCTAAAGGCTCTTCGTGTACTCGAATTTGCTACATCAATCTTAGAGCCAAATGTATAGCCGGTACAATTTCCTATTCTCATATATCATGCCTCGTTAGAAATCTTATAGTTACCTATGATTAGAATACATGATTTTGGAAATTTTTTGATAAAAATCCCTGAAAATGTTACGAAATTGTTACTTTCGGTGAATATGAACTTTTGTTAACTAAAACTTTTCTAAAAAAGCAATAATAAAAAGTATATTGTTTTTATATATACAAGAGAGAAAAAATATACTTCCCTTAACCATTAAAGTCAGAGAGAACAGGAGAGCAGAGTTATGACTATTGCATCACTAAATTGCAGGATGCTCACACTAACCACCTACAAGGCAGACGTTGAGTTCAGAATGCAAAGAATTATGGAAAAAAGACAATACCTTTCCTACAAATCAATAGGTATTGCTACACAAAAAAGTACTGCTATGCAGAATGAAGATGATTACACTCAATACATTTTGGAACAACAAGAAAACCAAATCAATGCTATGGACAAAATTCTTGAAATCGACCAAAAGAATATTGAAACTCAACAAAAGGCAGCTTCTACCGAATTAGAATCTATTACCAAGATGTTAGATACAAACATTAAGAGAGAATTTAAATATAGTGCATAATACATAATTTATACTGTTATTTTTCAGTATTATGCACTTTTAAACTCTTTTTGATAAGAGTATTCTTATATGTTATTTTTATTCACTAATTTTTAGTGAAATATTTGCGTGCGAACTTTTTTAATGATAAGGTATGGATTATGGTTACAAGTATTGAGGGTTGATATGGCAAAAGATTGCAGTTTTGATGTTGTAAGTGAATTTAACGCACAAGAGCTGGTAAATGCAATAGACCAGACTAAGCGGGATATTTCGGCAAGGTTTGATTTAAAAGATTCCAACTCACAAGTAGAACTTGAAGCTGATAAGGCTATAACTATTACTACTAACGATGAAACAAAATTGAAAAACATTATTGATATTCTACAATCCAAGATGATTAAACGTAATTTAAGTATCAAAATTTTAGATGCGCAAAAGCTTGAAAATGCCTTAGGCGGTAATGTAAGACAGGTATTTAATTTAAAAAAAGGTCTTACGCAGGAGTTGGCAAAAAAAATCACGGCAGATATCAAAGCTTCTAAAATAAAGGTGCAGCCTGCTATTCAAGGAGATCAGGTCAGAGTCAGCGGCAAAGATAAAGATGACCTGCAGGCGGTAATTCAATTATTAAAAAGTAATGAAGATGCATATAATATTCCTCTTCAATTTACAAACTACAGGTAGATTATGACCCTGATAGGCGCAATTAATTTCGGCTGTCCTAAAAACCTTGTGGACTTGGAGCTTATGCTGGGTATGGTTTCAGAGGCAGGTTATAAAGTTACTCTTGATACAGAGGGCGCCGACGTTGTTATTGTAAATACCTGTTCATTCATTTTAGATGCCCAAAAAGAGAGCATTCATTATATTCTGGAGCTTGTTGAGATTAATAAGCCCTTAATTGTAACAGGTTGTCTGGCTCAAAAGTACCAGCAGGAACTGCAGGAGCAAATCCCCGAGATTTTTGCATTTCTGGGTACTGCCGATATTACCAAAATTGTTGATGTCATCAAGGATTTTGAACAAAAACAGATTAAGAAAATTTACCATGTTACACCCAATCCCGTAATTTTTTACCCTGAAAATGTAAAGCGTCAGCAAATTACGGTTGGTTCTGCCTCTTATCTTAAGATAGCGGAGGGCTGCAATTATAAATGCGGCTACTGCATTATTCCTGCTTTAAAAGGTCCTTATAGAAGCAGAAATATGGGAGATGTTATTAAAGAAGCAAAACAGTTGGTTGATAAAGGCGTTAACGAAATTATTTTAATAGCGCAGGATACATCTTATTACGGATATGATAAATTCGGCGCGCCTGTCTTGGCAAGTTTGCTTGAAAAACTGAATGATATACAGGGGTTAGGGTGGATACGGGTGATGTACACTTATCCTTCTATGATTAACGATGAATTAATTGATGCTGTGGCAAATTTGCCTAAAGTCGTTAAATATTTTGATATTCCGCTGCAGCATTCGCATCCTGAAGTTTTGAAAAAAATGCTTCGACCCGTAATTGATTATAGGGAGCTTTTGGCAAAAATAAGAAGCAAAATTGACGGTGTTGCAGTAAGAACAGCCCTTATTACAGGTTATCCTACAGAAACCGAGGAGCAGTTTGAGCATTTGCACCAATTTGTTAAAGATATGAGGTTTGATAAGCTTGGAGTGTTTGAATATTCAAGAGAAAAAGGCACTTATTCTTATGATTTGAAGCCTCAAATTCCTGCAAAAATAAAGAAAGAACGCAAAAAAATTATAATGAAAACCCAAAGCCGAATTTCCTATGAGATTAATCAAGGCTTCATAGGTAAGCAGATTCCGGTTATAATAGAGCAAATCGCCTCTAACGGCGAAATTACGGCACGCTCATACAGAGATGCTCCTGAAGTTGACGGTTTGGTTTATATTAAATCCGATAAACCGCTGCTTCCTGCTGATATTGAACTATGCACCATAACAGGCGCAGATGAGTATGATTTGATTGGTGAGATTTAGAGCTATAATAATTAAAAAAGGAAAAACATGTATTTTATTTATAACTTAGTATTTATATTTTTAACGATTTTATTTTTGCCCGTTATACTTGCAGCTTTGGCTGTTGTGCCGAAGTTTCGGGCAGGTTTTTTTCAAAAAGCGGGTTTTTATGAAAAATCTTTTGGCGATGAGAAATCTATCTGGGTTCATGCGGTTTCTGTAGGCGAAGTTAATGCTGTTGAAAATTTTGTAAAAAGGCTTAGAAAAGAATTTCCAAATGAAAAAATAGTTCTTTCTACCGTTACCAAAACAGGAAACGCAGTTGCTAACCAAAAATTTCAATCCACAGTTGATAAAATTGTTTACTTCCCGTTTGACTTTTCTTTTGCAATTAACAGTGCAATAAAATCCGTTAACCCTAAACTCGTTATAATAGCGGAAACAGAGATATGGCCTAATTTTGCTTACAGGCTTAAAAAGAAAAATATCCCTTGCATGATTATAAACGGCAGGATTTCACCTAATTCATACAAAGGCTATAAAAAGTTTTCGTGGTTTTTTAAAAAAGTTCTGAACAATTATTCGCGCATTTTGATGCAAACCCTTGATGATATGGCAAGAATAATTGATATAGGTGCAAGTCCCGATATCACCAATGTTATGGGGAATTTGAAGTTCGATATTGAAGATACAAAGCTCTCTTTTAAAGAGATTGAAAGCTTGAAAAATCAGCTTGAAGTCCGCGAAAATAAAGTCATTATTGCAGGTTCCACCCATAAGGGTGAGGATGAAATTATAATAAGAGGTTTCAAAAAACTAAAGCAGGAGTTTTCTGATTTGAAAATGATTTTAGCGCCCAGACACCCCGAAAGACTGGCTTCTGTTGAAAATCTTTTGAAAGATTATGAAGTTAACTGTTCTCTACGCTCAAAGGGCGGTAATTTTAGCGTATCTGATGTGATTTTGCTTGATACTATGGGCGAGCTGTCAAAGTTATACAGTATCTCTGCTATTGCCTTTATAGGCGGAAGTTTTTCCTCTACCGGAGGGCATAATCCACTGGAAGCCGCTATTTATGGTGTGCCAACGGTTTCAGGTAATATTGTTTTTAACTTTAAGGATATATACAGGTTTTTAATTGATAAAGGCGCCTCTTTTCTTGTAGAAAACAAGGAGCAGCTTCTTGATGTCCTTATTAAACTGCTTAGAGAAGAAGAATTTTATCAAAAAGCTTCGGCAGCTTCTATTGCTGTTTTTGAAGATAACAAAGGCGCATTGGCAAATGCTCTTAACGAAGTGAAAGAGATTTTAACGTAATGAGATTTTTAGGAATTTTACCACATAGTATAGGCGGAAGACTTACAATTAACAGTCTGTTTGACGGTATAGTACAGAACGGACATGTGATTGATATTTTTGACGTCTTAAAAGACGAGAAAACATATTTGTTAGAGTTATATAATGCCAACAAGTATGACTTTTTGGTCGGTTATGATTTTTCGGCGCTGAGGTTTAAAGCGCTTGATAATATCAATATTCCTGCGATAAATTATTTTTCTGACGTTATGCAGAATGAGCATTCCGGCAAGGATTGGCAATGTTATTACCATTTGCTTAAAGATGATGATAATTATACTTTTTATTGGGACGAGGAACTTTATAACGATAAAAAAAATGAGATAAAAAATCTTTTTTACCAGCCGCATTTTGTTAACACTCAAATTTATAAAAATCACGGTATTGAGCCTGTATATGACATATCATTTGCAGGTCGTTTAGATACTGATTTCAGGCTTCATAACGTTTTGAACCTTATGAAAGAGTTTAAAGACAAACAATTTGCCTGGTATGCTATAGAGCGTCATTTTGAAGATGCCAAAAACAGAGCGGAAAACTTGGAAGATAAAGCTTTGCTTGAAAAAAATTACAGGGGCTTCATTGCTACAGAAAATCAGATGGCTGATGAACTCAATAAGACAAGAATAGTCTTTAATTTTAACTGCCAGGGGAGGAGTTCACTTAATTACAGGACCTTTCAGGTTATGGCTTGTGAAAAACTTTTAATCAGCGATGACAGGGCAGAAGCACACACGCTTTTTAAAGAAAATGAAAGTATTATAATCCACCGCAGTTTTGATGATTTGATTGAGAAGATTCGCCATTATCTGGAGAATTATGATGAATATACCCGTATAGTCCAAAATTCACGAAAAATTGTTGAGGCAAATCATTCGTCTAAAACCGCCATTAATAATATGCTCGGTAAATTAGCTGTTTAAACCTTTTATGAAGTTCCAAATTTTACTGCCGACACCGCTTACTGCTGCCGGTTTATCCGTTGTATCATTGAAGCTCCTTACTATTGCCTGGATATCAATATCGTTGCCGAGAGTTGACTTGCCGCCTTTATTTATAAGTGATATGTTTTCAAGATTTTTCAAAAGATCGTCTGATATGTTCATGTTTTTTATGACGTCCGGCAATTTAGTATTTTCTTTGAACTTAAGAATTATTTTAGGAACGCCTGACTCGCAGTTTGAATATTCTCTCGCTAATTTTTCTATGGTGCCGACCGTAGCATTTTTTTCTGCAGCAGCCATATCTGTTAACCTGATTGATACATTTTTAATATCGGCTTTTTTGAGAATGCCTGTTTTTGCTTTTTCAAGAATATTTTTTAAATGTTCTGTAAGAGCCTTGTCCGTTGTTACCTTGCCTCTGCCTGTAATCATATTCTTCAACATTACAAACGGTTTTTTTGCAATGCCCCTTGCTTTAGCGCTGAATATAAGAGTTCCCACCAATGCTAAAAATAATATAGGCTTGAGAAGAGATGGGCGCGAGCTTCTGGCTTGCTGCACTTGCTGTTGATATGCAGCTTGAAGCTGCATTTGCTGCTCCGGCGTTAAACTTTGATAAGCTTGTTCTAACTGCTGCAGCTGGCTCATTTGTTGGGCGCTTAATGCACTTTTATTAAACGCATCGGCAGGTACCCGCTCCCTTACATTGTTTAAATAACTAAGAGCAGGATTGCTTCTCTGCGATTGTGCAGCCGGTATGGCTACATTTTGTTGATTTTGTTGGATACCTTGATTTTGCATAAATCTACATGCCTTTACCTATGATATATAAATAAAAACAAAATTCAGAAAAAATTGCCCTTATAGTATATAAATAAAAAAGCCTTTGAGAAATCAAAGGCTGTATCTTTAGGATTTGTGGATTTTTAAAATCCGCTGTCTTGGATTATGCGGGT